>JBATPF010000366.1:0-8374 GCA_049291355.1 Giesbergeria sp. | reverse complement strand
GCGGGGCCGCGCCGCACCGCTGCAAACCGATGCCTCCCGCACCGTCGCACTGGGGGCCTGCATCTTCATGCTGAGCGACTCAGTGCTGGCCGTGGACCGCTTTGTCCAGCCGGTGCCGCTGGCGCTGTTGTGGGTGCTGGCCACCTACTACGCCGCGCAGTTCTGCATCGTGCACGGCATGGTGCAGGAACTGCGCACCGCGCGAAGTTAAGTTGCATCCGCCTGATTTGCAGGGTGTGCCATCACAAAGGGGGCCAGCGCTTCGCAGTGCTCGGTAATACGTCGCACCGTGGGATACGGCGCCAAATCCAAGCCAAAGCGGCGCGCGTTGAACACCTGCGGCACCAGGCAGCAGTCGGCCATACCGGGCACGTCACCGTGGCAGAACGGGCCGGTGGGTGCGCCGGGGCGGCTGAGCACTTCCTCAAACGCCTCAAACCCGAGCGCAATCCAGTGGCTGGCCCAGGCCTTGCGCCCTTCTTCGCCTGCCCCCAGTGTGTCGCCGACATAGTTCAGCACACGCAGGTTGCCCAGCGGATGCACGTCGCAGGCGATGGTGAGCGCCAGCGCACGGACCCGGGCGCGGCCCAGCAGATCTTTCGGCAGCAGGGGCAACTCCGGGTAGGCCTCGTCCAGGTACTCCATGATGGCGAGGGACTGCGTGAGCACGGTGTCTCCGTCCTGCAGCACCGGCACAAGACCCGCAGGGTTGACGGCACGGAAGGCCGGCTGGTGCTGCTCGCCGCCGCCCTTCAATAGGTGCACCGCCACGGTTTCGTGGGCCAGTCCCTTGAGCGCCAGGGCAATGCGCAGGCGGTACGACGCCGAGCTGCGGAAATAGCTGTAGAGCGTGAGCATTTTGCTGCTGCTCCCTTAGCCCGCCGCAGCGATCTGGCGCACCGTCTGGTCGATGGCGCCAAAGATGCTCGCGCCCTGGGCGTCCAGCATTTCGATGCGCACACGGTCGCCAAAGTGCAGAAACTCGGTGGTCGGCTTGCCGCCTTCAATGGTTTCGTACATGCGCACTTCGGCGAGGCAGCAATAGCCCACACCTCCGTTGGCGACGCTGGAGCCATGCAGGCTGCCCTGTTTGTTCGATACCGTGCCCGAGCCGATGATGGAGCCCGCCCCCAGCGCGCGCGTCTTGGCGGCGTGCGCCATGAGCTGCGCGAAGCTGAACGCCATGTCCTCGCCCGCGTCCGGCTCGCCAAAGGCTTGGCCGTTGATCTGCACGCGCAGCTGGCCCTTGAGCTTGGCGTTCTGCCAGGCGGTGCCGAGCTCGTCGGGGGTCACGGCCACGGGCGAAAATGCGCTCGCCGGTTTCGCCTGGAAGAAGCCGAACCCCTTGGCCAGCTCGGCCGGAATCAGGTTGCGCAGCGATACGTCGTTCACCAGCATCACCAGGCGAATGGCCTGCGCACAGCGCTCCACGCCCGAGCCCATCGCCACGTCTCCGGTGACCACCGCCACCTCGGCCTCCAGGTCAATGCCCCAGTCTTCGCTGATGGCGTCAATCGTGTCGCGTGGGCCAACAAAGGAATCCGAGCCGCCCTGGTACATCAACGGATCGGTCCAGAACGAGGCCGGCACTTCGCTGCCGCGCGCCTTGCGCACCAGCTCGACGTGGTTGAGGTAGGCCGAGCCGTCGGCCCATTGGTAGGCGCGCGGCAGTGGCGAATGGCAGTCGGCGGCATTGAATGCTGTTGCGCCTTGCGCGGTGCCGGCGTTGAGCGCGTCCGACATGGCTTGCAACAGCGCAGCGCAGCGCTCCCAATCGTCCAGCGCGGCCTGCAGCGTGGGCGCAATCTGCGGCACGGCGAGGCATTGCGACAGGTCGCGGCGCACGACGACGAGCGTACCGTCGCGGCCGCCTGCCTTGAGAGTGGCGAGTTTCATGGGGAATCCTTGAAAAACAGGTCTGGCCGAGCGCAACAAGCGCGGGCCATGGGAAGCACCCCGCCCGCGCTGGGCAGGGGCGCGACAGCGTCGTGCCTTATTTGGCTGCGAGCTGATCAGTGACTTCTTTGTACAGGCCTTCACCCACGCTGGGGATGAACATCTTCCACACAGGCTGGACCTTCTCGCGCATGCGGGCGTACTCGGCGTCGGTCACCTCATTGACGATCAGGCCTTTGGCTGCCATCGCTGCTTGGGCCGACTTGGCCTGATCGCGCGCCACGCCGCGCTGGAAGGCGCGTGCCTCGATGGCGGAATCCTTCAAGATTTTTTGATCCCCTGCGGAGAGCTTGTCCCAGAACTTCTTGGACACCAGCGGAATGAACGCGCCGTAGCTGTGGCGGGTCAGCGAAAGGTACTTCTGCACTTCGTTGAGCTTGAGCGCAGCAATCACGGCCGTGGGCGTACCCTGGCCATCGACGGTGCGCGTTTCCAGTGCGGTATAGAGCTCGGGCACGGCCAGCGGCACCGGATTGGCGCCCAGCGCCTTCACCGTTTCCTGAGAAATCTTGGCCTGCACGGAGCGGAATTTCAGGCCTTCAAAGTCTTCCACCTTGTTGATGGGGTGCTTGCTGTTGGTGGCGTTGAAGAAACCGTTTTCCCAGTACGCCAGGCCCACCAAACCCTTTTCGGGAAGCAGGGCCAGCAGCTTGTCGCCTACTGGGCCGTCAAGCACCTTTTCGGCCTGCTGCGTGGTGGAGAACAGGAAGGGAAAGTCAAGAATTTCGTATTCCTTGACCATGCCGGTGAGTGTCGTTGTCTGCGGTACGGTGAATTCGATGGTGCCGCCCTGCAGCGCGGACGTGACCTGCACGTCGTTGCCCAGCGCCCCGGCGTAGAAGCCCTTGATCTTGATCTTGCCGCCGCTCTTGGCGTCCACCAGTTCGATGAATTTGGCAACGCCCTGCCCCTGGTGCGACTTCTCGGGCAACGTGACCGCAAATTTCGCTGTGACCTGGGCTACGGCCGTCAACGGAATTGCCATCGCGAAACTGCTGGCAAGTGCCAGGGCCATCAGTTTGGAAAGAGCTTTCATGGGTTTGTCTCCTGGGTTGAAAAACTAAAAAAGGTTCTTGGCTTAGCGCCACCATCCAGCGGGCACCATCACCAGCGCAGGCCACAGCACCAGCGCGATCAGCACCGCCAGCTCGGCCAACAAGAACGGCATGACGCCGCGTGCCGCTTGGCCCAGCGTCACCTTGCCAATCGAACTGACGACGTTCAGCACCACGCCCACAGGCGGCGTGATCATGCCGAGCGAGCAATTGATGATGAAAATGACGCCGAAGTACACCGGGTCGATGCCCGCCTGCTGCACGATGGGCAAGAACACCGGCGTGAAAATGAGCACGATGGGGATGAAGTCCAGCACCATGCCGGCAAGGAACACCACCAGCATCATGGCGGCAGTAAGCGCCAGCGGGTGCTCGCTCAGTCCGCTCAGCCAGCCGCCCACTTGGCCTGGCACATCGGCAATGGTGATCATGTAAGACGCCACCATGGCCAGGCTGGCCAGCAGCAGCACCACAGCGGTGGTGCGCGCCGTCACCAGGAAGCAGTGGTAGATGGCTGCCAGCGTGAGTTCGCGGTAGACGACGGCACCGACAAACAACGCGTACACCGCCGCCACCACGGCCGCCTCGGTCGGCGTGAAGATGCCGAATTTCAGGCCGCCAATGATGATGACTGGCAGCATCAGCGCCCAGAAGCCCTTGCCGAGCAGCGCCATGCGCTCGCTCCAGGGCTTGCGCAGCGCCACTTGCACGCTGGTGCGGCGCGCCACCAGCCACCAGGCAATGACGAGCGCGCCGCCCATCATGACGCCCGGCACGATGCCGGCCAGGAACAGCCGCGTGATGGACACATTCGCCACCACGCCAAACAGCAGGAAACCAATGGAGGGCGGAATGACCGGCGCGATGATGCCGCCCGCCGCCATCAACCCGCAGGCGCGCGCCGGGTCGTAGCCGGCGCGCCGCATCATGGGCACCAAAATCGCCGCCAACGCCGCCGTATCGGCCACCGCTGAGCCCGAAAGACTGGCCAGCAAGATGGCTGCAAAGATCGCCACATAGCCGAGCCCGCCGCGCAGGTGGCCGACAAAGGCCCCGGCCATTTCCACAATGCGGCGCGAGAGCCCGCCGGCGTTCATGAATTCACCGGCCAGGATAAAGAAGGGAACCGCCATGAGCACAAAGTTGTCGGCTCCGCCAATGGCGTTCTGCACGACGATTTGCGAGTCGAACTGCCCCATCTGGAACATCACGGCCACGCCGGAGAACAGCAGCGCAAAGGCAATCGGCATGCCCAGTGCAATCAGCACCAGCAGCACCGCCAGGAAGATGAACGCGGTCACCGCAGATCTCCCTTCTTCTCGCCAGAGGACACTTCCGGCATCTTCTCCAGAATGCGGTCACCCAAGTCTTTGGTCAGCCCAGGCCCCTCGGAATCGTGAAGTGCGCGCCAGATGTTGTTGCCAATGGCCAGCGCCATGCCGCCCCCAAACGCAATGGCCACGCCGTACAGCCAGCCGTAGGAAATACCGAGCACCGGGTAGCTATTGCCGAGGTTGATCTCCATCTGCTTCCAGCCACCCACCACGAACATGCCACAGGCCCAGAGCATGAGGCCACCAGTGAGCACCACCAGGAGCTTGCGGCCGGTCAGCGGCAGGCGCTCGACCAGCGCATCAAAACCGATGTGCGCGCGCTGCACCGACGCCAGGATGGCGCCCAGAAAGATCAGCCAGACAAAGAGCAGGCGCGAGAGCTCTTCGGACACCGCAATGCCCGAATCGAACGCGTAGCGCAGCACCACGTTGCCAAACACCAGCACCGCCATCACCGCCAGGCAGGTGACGATGACGATTTCCAGCGCACGCACGCACGCGCGTCCCCAGCGATTTTCCATGGATTCCCCTTGGTGCAGCCCGCACGCGGCGGGCTGGATTGACGGCCTGTTTGCGGACCTGCGCGCTCAGGCGGCGGGAAATCCCTTGCCGTCGTGCATCCAGGCAGCGTGCTTGGGCGCCTTCTTGGTTCGGTCCCATTCGTTGATCATGTCCCACTTGACTTCGTCGAGTTGCTTCATCATCTCGGGCGTGCCCGTGTTCACGGCCAACTCCAGCCGGTGTCCGCTGGGATCGCGGAAGTAGATGGACTTGAAGATGGTGTGGTCGGTGGGGCCCAGCACTTCGATGCCATCGGCTTCCATGCGCGCCTTGGCGTCCATCATTTCTTCCATGCTGCCCACTTCCATGGCCAGGTGCTGCGTCCAGGTGGGGGTATTGCGGTCCCGGTCCATGGGCGGCTTGGAGGGCAGCTCAAAGAAGGCCAGGATATTGCCGTTGCCCGCATCCAGGAAGATGTGCATGTAGGGATCGGGATCTTTGGTGGACGGGACTTCGTCTTCGGCGATCGCGAGGATGAAATCCATGTTCAGGTACTTGCCGTACCACTCTACGGTTTGCTTGGCGTTGATGCAGCGGTAGGCCACATGGTGAAACTTCTTGATCTTCATGCGCTTGTCTCCAATCGGGTAGCTCGTGCCAGCATCCAGAAGGCCGCCTGGTTTGCAGCGCGGACACGTCACGCTGCGGGCGGGTCGCAGGCCGCTTAAGGCGCCTTGCGATGGATTGAATTAAAGACCTTCCGGATCTATGATTCAAACGCTTTATTTTTCTGCATTCACAAGGAAATTTAATGAATGTCAGCCTGCGGCAATTGCGTGCGCTGGTGGCGCTGGTGCGCACCGGGAGCTTTACGCAGGCCGCTGTGTCCCTGCACGTGACGCAATCGGCGCTCAGCAGCCTGATCAAGGAACTGGAGCAAAGCCTGGGCGTGCGCCTGGTCGAGCGCAGCACACGCAGCATCGGCCTGACCGAAGCCGGTCGGGGCTTTGTACCCCTGATCGACAAAATCCTGCAAGACCTCGACGGCGTGCTGGGCGGCATCGACGACCTCAAGGCATTGCGGCGCGGGGTGGTGCGTGTGGCCGCGCCCCAGCTCATGGCGTGCACGCTGATGCCCGAAGTGATTGCCGCCTACCGGCGCGAGCACCCCGGTGTGCAGGTGCGCCTGTCGGACTGCGCGGTCGATGGCGTACTCGCGCGCGTAGCCGCAGGGGAAGCCGATTTCGGTGTCGGACCGGAGCGCGGCATGGGCGGCGATATGGCGGGCGAGACCTTGTTTGAAATGCCCTTCATGGTGGTGTTCCCAAGCGACCACCCGCTGGCGGAGCTACCGCGCATCTGCTGGAGCGACGCGATCACGCACCCTTTCATTGCCTTGCAAGGACAGTTTGCCGAACGGCTGTCGCTCGACTTGCACGGGGCCTTGCGGGAGATCACGCTGAACCCCAGCAACGAAGTGACCTTCATGACGACCGCGCTGAGCATGGTCAGCGCCGGCCTGGGTATCACCGCGTGCCTGCCCTATGCCAGTTCACTGGTGCGTTTGTACCAGCTGCGGCTGGCTCCGCTGCACGAGCCGCAGGTGCTGCGCAAGTTTCTGGTGTATCAGCGCAGCGCGGCTACGCTGTCGCCGGCGGCACAAAGCTTCAGGGAGTTTCTGCTGGCGTATGTGGCGTCTCACCACTGGGGCGTTGCCGGGGACCCGACCGCCCTGCCTGCGCAGGCTTCAGAGCGCAGGCCCTGATTCGGTTTCTCAATCAATCGAGTACGCGAAGGCGAAGCGCAGACAGTACAGGCGTACTGGCGAAGCTGAGCCGACAAAGTAATCGTTTGATTTAGAAATTGGATGACACCATGCCGGCGCCACCGGGCGGCACGACCTGGCGCCCCACGGCCTCACCAATCATGATCAGCGACGGCGGCTTCACGCCATACCGCACGCCCAGCGCCGGCAGCGTGGCCACGGTTCCCACGATGCAGCGCTGCTCGGGCAGCGTGGCGCGCTCGACAAGCGCCGCCGGTGTCGATTCCGGCAGGCCATGGGCGACAAGTTGCTCGCACACCACAGGCAATGTGCCGACGCCCATGTAAATGACCACCGTCTGCCAGGGGCGCGCGAGCGCCTCCCAGTCGAGCTGCACCGTGCGGTCTTCCTGTGCACCCTGCAGATGCCCCGTGGCGTAAACCAGCATGCCGGCAGTTTCCCGGTGCGTGAGCGGTATGCCGGTGGCGGCGGCGGCGCCCTGGGCCGCGCTGATGCCCGGAATGGTTTCGCAGGCGATGCCCGCCGCAGCCAGGCCCTCGGCCTCTTCGCCGCCGCGGCCAAAAACAAACGGATCGCCCCCCTTGAGGCGCACCAGCGAGCGCCCCTGGCGAGCCAGCCGCACCATCAACTCGATGATCCCTTCCTGCGGCAGGGTGTGGTTGCGGCTTTGTTTGCCGACATAGATCCGCTCTGCGCCAGGCGCAATGTGGGCGAGGACAGCATCGGACACCAGGTGGTCGTAAAGCACCAGCTCTGCGCTGCCCAAAACGCGCGCCGCCTTGAGCGTCAGCAGTTCTGCATCCCCCGGACCGGCCCCCACCAGCGTGACCAAGCCCCAGGGGGTAGGGCTGGCGTGGGGTACTGCGCCTGCGGCGCCCGGCGAAACATCATTCATCGCATCTCCTGCATCAATAGGGGCATTGTCAAAAGCTGCAGCACGACAGCTCTTGATGCAAGTCAAGCACTCCGCGCGGGATAACCCCGATTATTTGTTTGTGTTTGTTGAGGCGCCACCCTATGTTGTTTTTCCCTGACCCACTCTTGCGGTGCAAGCTCGCAGGCGCCGTCGCCTTCCTGGCCTTGGGTCCGGGCTTGGCCATCGCGGGGAATGCACAGACAGCCCCCGACACCGGGCGCCAGCAGGCACTTGTTCGCATGGTCCGGCAGGATTGTGGCTCCTGCCACGGCATGCGCCTGACCGGCGGGCTGGGGCCGGCGCTTACCGCTGCCGCTCTGGCCGGCAAACCGCTTGAGTCCCTGGAAGCCACCATCTACGGCGGCCGTCCGGGCACGCCCATGGCGCCCTGGAGCAGCATGCTAAGCGAAAGCGATGCCCACTGGATTGCAGAACAACTGCTCACCGGTTTTCCCGAACTTCCGAAAGCCCATCCATGAAGCGCAGGCACCTTCTTTCCACTGCCGCCGCTGCCGGCCTGCTCGCCAGCGGCTGTGCATCCACCGCTTCGCCCCCCCAAGCTGCGGCCCCGGTGCTGCGGGGCACCGGCGACCTGGGCGTGGTCGTACTGCGCGCCAGCGGCACACTGGCCGTCATCGACACCAGCCAGCGCACGTTGCTGGGCCAGGTCACGGGCCTGGGCGATTTGTCGCACGCCTCGGTGGTTTTTTCGCGGGATACCCGCTATGCCTTTGTGTTCGGGCGTGATGGCGGCCTGACCAAAGTAGACCTGCTCACCCAGGCCATCGTCGGCCGCGTGATGCAGGCGGGCAACTCCATCGGCGGC
>JBATPF010000365.1:0-4512 GCA_049291355.1 Giesbergeria sp. | reverse complement strand
CCACAGCGCACCCATATCGGCCACGCGGTGGCCGATGGGCGCATCAAATTGCATAGCTGCTTGCGCCCGTGGAATAAGCGCTGGAGGCCTATTTTGCTCAAAATTTACAGAAATTTCCGTGGCACTGGCTGCGTGTGCCGCAGTGGCTGGGAGCGCGGCGAGCACAGCCCCGGCGCGCGGCGCGGCCAGGGCGTTCTCGATGGCGTGGCGTACCGCCTGGTGCACCTCGCGGCTGTCACGAAAGCGCACCTCGATCTTGGTCGGGTGCACGTTCACGTCCACGCGTGCCGGGTCGATGTCGATGTACAGGGCGTAGACCGGCTGGCGCTGGCCGTGCAGCACGTCTTCGTAGGCGCTGCGGGCGGCGTGGGCTACCACCTTGTCGCGCACGAAGCGGCCGTTCACATAGCAATACTGCTGGTCGGCGCGCGCACGCGCCGTGTCTGGCAGGCCGGCCCGGCCGGTCACAGTGATGCGGCCTTCCTGGTGGGTCAGTGCCACCGATTGCTCCAGAAAATCTTCACTGAGCACGTCCGCCAGGCGCCGCTCCAGCGCTCCTGCTCCTGCGCCATGCGTCAAGGTCGTGCGCCACTGCTGCACCAGCTTGCCTTCGTGCCAGATGGCAAAGCCCACATCGGGCCGTGCCAGGGCGTGGCGGCGCACCGCCTCGACGCAGTGGGCCAATTCGGTGGCATCGGTTTTGAGGAACTTGCGCCGCGCCGGCGTGCTGAAAAACAGCTCTTTCACTTCCACCGTAGTGCCCACGGCGCGCGCCACGGGACGCAGCTCGCCGCTGCGGGCATCAAGCAGAAAAGCGCTCTCCTGCCCGGCAGGGCGCGAGAGCAGCGCAAGTTCGGAGACAGAAGCAATAGCGGCCAGTGCCTCGCCGCGAAAGCCCATGGTGGCGACGCTCTCCAGGTCGTCCAGCGTGCGAATCTTGCTCGTGGCATGGCGGCGAAGCGCCACCGCCAGCTCGGCCTGGGGAATGCCGCTGCCGTCGTCTTCGACGCTGATCAGGCGCACGCCGCCCGCCAACAGGCGCAGTGTGATCTGCGTAGCGCCGGCGTCGAGCGCGTTGTCCACCAGTTCGCGCACCACGGAGGCGGGGCGCTCGACAACTTCGCCGGCCGCAATCTGGCTGACGAGCTCGTCGGGCAGGTCGCAGATGGGGCGGCGGGTGGCTTGGGAAGCCGTGGGAGCTGGGGGAGAAACGTGTTGCACACGAAGATTCTAGGGATTGAGGTAGCCGGCAGCGACGCTGGCCATAATGGCCCGCCTTATTCAAAGCCCGTCAAAGCCTGCCCATGGACGCCATTGCCTTTCTGATCGATTTCATCCTGCACGTCGACAAACACCTCGAAGCCTTCGTCGTCACCTACGGCCTGTGGGTGTACGCGCTGCTGTTCCTGATCGTGTTTGTTGAAACCGGCCTGGTCGTCATGCCCTTCTTGCCGGGCGACTCGCTGCTGTTCATTGTGGGCGCGCTCTGCGGCGCCGGCATGATGGAATTTGCCCCCGCTGTGGCGGTGCTGCTGGCGGCGGCGGTGCTGGGCGACCAGTGCAACTACTCGATTGGCCGCTGGTTCGGGCCGCGCGTGTTTCAGTGGGAATCGTCGCGTTGGTTCAACCGCCGCGCGTTTGACCAGGCGCACGCGTTCTACGAGCGCTACGGCGGCATCACCATCGTGCTGGCGCGCTTCATGCCCTTTATTCGCACCTTTGCCCCCTTTGTGGCGGGCGTTGCCGAAATGTCGCGCGCAAAGTTCACGGCCTACAACATCGGCGGCGCTGTGCTGTGGGTGCTGGGTATCACAAGTGCCGGCCTGTTCTTTGGCAATCTGGCGTTTGTGCGCGAGCACCTGGACAAGATCATCTGGGGACTGATTCTGGTGCCGGGACTGATTGCGCTGTTTGGTGCCTGGCGGGGAAGTCGCAAGACGAAAGCAGCCTGAGGCGGGACGAGCGACGCGGCAATACGCTTTGTGTGCCGGTAGCGCAAAGCCTGCTGCACCGCTTGCCATCCGAGCCTACGGCGTATGCAGGCGTCACGCCATGGGCACAGGCGAATCTGCTGGAGGAACTGGCCGTCTTGGCGCAAGGCAAGGGTTTTTGTATGTGCCAGTGAGCGCGTCAGGCTGCTTTCACCGTTCGCCTATCCGGCCATCGCCTTGCGCAGCAGCCCCGGAGAAACCTTCCAGCTCTGGCCTTCGCTGGTTAAGACGCTGGCGGTCTTCTTGTTCAGGCGCAGCACAACGCCGTGCTTGACGCTGCCATCGGTGGCCGTGAACTGGACGCGATCGCCTTCGGCAAACTGCGCCAACTCCACCGTGCTCCTGGCTTGAGCCAGCAGATTGAGGCGCTCGACCACCATCCGGTTGAGGTAGAGCAGGTCTTCCTCCCCCATATGGCGAAGGGCTTGCGTGAACAACTCTCGGTCCAGAATGGTCTGCTTGGAACGCATCACTGATGAAAACTTTGACCGCCGGACAGCGGCGGCTCACCCTGAGTTTATTGCAGGGCTATTGCCTGCAAAACGCGCCTGGCATCGCATCCCGGTCCGCACGACACCCACTCGCGCAGTGTGATGCAGGCCATCCTTGGCGCAACCCGTTCATGTTGCGCGCAACAACCGATGTCAAGCGGATATTCGTTGCTCTTGAAAAAATAGCTGCCAGCGCTTATGGATATTGCGCTAGCAGCTATTTTTTGCCCTATTTTCAGGCCCGGATCTCACCGCAAGGATCAGCGGCGGCGCTGGTCCCGGTCTTCACCCAGTTCGTGGCCCACCAAGGCACCGCCTGCAGCGCCGGCGATGGCGCCTGCGGTGCCAAACAAGGCATTGCCGGCGACACCGCCGACGACGGCTCCGGCGCCGGTGCCGATCTGGGCGTTGGTGGGCTTGGAGGAGCAGGCGCCCAGGCCCAGGGAGGCAACAAAGGCGGTGGCGATCATGAGATGTCGGGTTTGCATGGCGGGGTCCCTTTCAGGAAAGTGGAGCAAAGGCCGCGCCGCGAAATAGCGTGCGTGAGGCCGATGAGCCACTATCGTTCAGCGTCCCTCGCCAGCCTGTAGGACGCGCAGTGCAGCCAGCGTCGGCAGGCGCGCTCAGTAGCACTCTGTTCTTGTCGGGGTCAATGCTTGACCAATTCCACCCGTCTGTTTTTTCCTCGACCCGCCTCGACATCGTTGGAGGCCACCGGGACCAGGGAGGAAACCGACGTGTGGAGCGTTACCCCGCCAGCAGACACAGCGTCATCAACAACGACGCATCCTGCACCGCCCTGAGGGCGCGCAGTGCTCCTGGTTCCAGGTGCACGAAGTCGCCGGGGTGCATGCGCTGGGCGCCGTCGCCACCTTGGAATTCGACCTCACCTTCGATGCACTGCACGGTGGCTTCACCGCGTGTCATATGTTCGGGCAGGCTTTTGCCCGTAGGCAGCACGATGCGCATGACTTCGAGCTGGCCGGCCTTGAGGATGGCGGTGCTGCTGGCCTGTGCGAGCTGCGCTCCCAGCGGGCGCACGCTGACGATCTGGCCGGATTGTGCGTGGGGTTGTGCCATGGCTTGTCTCCTTGCTGCTTGCGCCTCTTGCCATGGCACTGTACTTCTGCCGCGGGGCAGTCAGCAAGTGGGATTACACCGAGCGGCTCCGCGCAAGCGGCGGGTTCCTGGCGAAGTAGCGTGTGATGCCGCGCATCAGCGCATCGGCCAATTGTTCCTGGTAGGCGCTGCTGCGCAGGCGCTTTTCTTCCTCGGGGTTGCTGATGAAGGCGGTTTCCACCAGCACGCTGGGGATGTCCGGCGCCTTGAGGACCGCAAAACCGGCCTGTTCGACACGCGCCTTGTGCAGTTTGGCCATGCCGCCGATCTCGCCCAGCAAGACGCTGCCAAGTTTCAGGCTGTCGTTGATCTGCGCCGTGGTGCTCATGTCGATCAGGGCGCGGCGCACGTGCTGGTCTTTGGCGCTCACGTTGAGCCCGCCCACCAGATCGGCCTGGTTTTCCTTGTTGGCGAGCCAGCGTGCGGCCGAACTGGACGCGCCGCTCTCGCTCAAGGCAAACACACTGGCGCCGCGCGCGTCGGGGTCGGTGAAGGCGTCGGCATGGATGCTGACGAACAGATCGGCCTGTACCCGCTGGGCCTTTTGCACGCGCACGCCCAGGGGGACGAAGTAGTCGGCGTCGCGAGTCAGGTAGGCGCGCATGGGGTTGCCGCCCACGGTGGTGGTGTTGATGCGTTCGCGCAGCAGGTGGGCCACCTTGAGCACCACGTCTTTCTCGCGTGTTCCTGCCGGGCCAGTGGCGCCTGGGTCTTCGCCACCGTGACCAGGGTCCAGCGCCACAATGATCAAGCGGTCGGTTTTGCGCGCCAGTGCCAGCGCGGGGGCTTGGGGGCCAGCGGGGCGCTTGCCTGGCTGGGCTTCGGCGGGCGGGGTGGGCGCAGCAGATGCCACAGCGTCTGGGACATTGAGCCTGGCGCCCGGTGCTGCTGCCTCGCGCGCTCCCCCGGCA
>JBATPF010000364.1:0-3565 GCA_049291355.1 Giesbergeria sp. | reverse complement strand
GTGAATTTGCGCAGCAGTCCATGGATGCCGCGCACCGTGGGCAGCGGCGCGAAAAGTGTGGCCACCAGGGCGGCCTTGTCGCGCCGGTAGGCCTCGCGCAGGGCCTGAAGGTTTGGCGCGGTGGCAGCGGGAGGAGGGGTCAGGTTCATGCGAAAAGCGAAGCAAAAAACGTGCGCAGAACCCTACGCCGCACTTCAGGTGCTCGTGGCTGTGACGAAATCGGGCAGCGCCGGCGAGCCGGCCGAGAGCGTCATCACCTCGTAGCCGGTGGGGGTGACGAGGATCGTGTGCTCCCACTGGGCCGAGAGGCTGTGGTCCTTGGTGACGATGGTCCAGCCGTCGTTGCCGAATTCCTTGATGTCGCGCCGGCCGGCGTTGATCATGGGCTCGATGGTGAAGACCATGCCGGGCTCCAGCTTCTCCAGCGTGCCCGGGCGCCCGTAGTGCAGCACCTGGGGCTCTTCATGGAAGCGCTTGCCGATGCCGTGGCCGCAGAACTCGCGCACCACCGAGAAACCTTGCCCTTCGGCAAACTTCTGGATGGTGTGGCCGATGTCGCCCAGGTGGGCGCCGGGTTTGACCTGCAGGATGCCGTGCCACATGGCCTCGAAGGTGATGGCCGAGAGGCGCTTGGCGGCAATCGAGCACTCGCCGATCAAATACATGCGGCTGTTGTCGCCGTACCAGCCCTCTGGCGTGATGACGGTGACGTCCACATTGACGATGTCACCTTTTTTGAGCGGTTTGTCGTTGGGAATGCCATGGCAGACCACGTGGTTCACGGAGGTACAGAGCGACGCGGGGTAGGGCGGGTAGCCGGGTGGCTGGTAGCCAATGGTGGCGGAAATCGTGCCCTGTTCGGCCATGCAGGCGGCCGCGATTTCGTCGATTCGGCGCGTCGTGATGCCAGGCTGGATGTGCGGCGCAATGGCGTCCAGCACTTCGGAGGCGAGACGGCAGGCGACGCGCATGCCGGCAATGTCCTCGGCGGTCTTGATGGAGATACTCATGGGGCGAAATTATCCCATTGGGCCCTTTTCCGCGCTGGGCGCGGGTTTCCGTGGTCTACCCACCCCCTTTAAAATAGCCAGCTTTGGTGCCTGCAGCTCGCAGTGCGCCGGAGCTGCCCGGCTCCGCCCCGTCTTTCTTCCCATCGGAACGCTGCCACCGTGACTTTGCACCTGACCCTGTTTGTGGGCGGCAACGCCCTGAGCCCTTTTCGTGCGCGCCAGTTGTTGCCGCAACTCCAGGGCGTTGAGCCCCGCATTGATGCAGTGCGTGCACGCTACGTGCACTGGGTGGCGACACCTAGTGTGCCCACCCCGGCCGAGGCCGAGCGGCTGGCGGCGCTGCTGACCTACGGCGAGCCGTTTGCGGGCGGCGACGCCGGGCAGGCGATTGTCGTGGCGCCGCGCCTGGGCACTGTCTCGCCCTGGGCCTCCAAGGCCAGCGATATTGCCCACAACTGTGGGCTGGACGTGCGCCGCATCGAGCGCGTGACCGAATACCGCATCAGCCTGCGCTCGGGTCTGCTGGGCGGCGTGAAGTCGCTGGACGCCGGCCAGATCACCCAGGTGGGCGCGCTGCTGCACGACCGCATGACCGAATCGTGGTTTACCGATCTGGACGCGGCGCGTGCGCTGTTCAGCGAGTTGCCGGCGCAGCCGATGGCGCTGGTCGACGTACTGACTGGTGGCCGCGCTGCATTGGAGACGGCCAACACCCAATGGGGCCTGGCGCTGGCCGCCGACGAGATCGACTACTTGGTGCAGGCTTTCACCACCTTGGGGCGCAACCCCACGGATGTGGAGCTGATGATGTTTGCGCAGGCCAACAGCGAGCACTGCCGCCACAAAATCTTCAACGCCCAGTTCACCATCGACGGTGCGCCGCAGGATCTGACCCTGTTCGGCATGATCCGCCACACCCACCGCACCAGCCCGCAGCACACGGTGGTGGCGTACTCGGACAACGCCTCGGTCATGGAAGGCGGCGTCATCGAGAAATTTCAAGCCAAATCGGCCTCTAGCGCAGGTGGCACTAGCGCACCCAGCTATGAAAAAGAGAGTTCCTTGCAGCATGTGCTAATGAAGGTCGAGACGCACAACCACCCCACAGCCATCTCGCCCTTCCCCGGCGCCTCGACCGGCGCTGGCGGCGAGATTCGCGACGAAGGCGCCACTGGACGCGGCTCCAAGCCCAAGGCGGGTCTGACGGGGTTCACGGTGTCCAAGCTCTGGGGCGGCCTGTCGGATGCGGCCGGCGGCAAGCCCGGCCACATTGCCAGCCCCTTGCAGATCATGACCGAGGGGCCGCTGGGCGGCGCGGCCTTCAACAACGAGTTTGGCCGGCCGAATCTGCTCGGCTACTTCCGTGAGTACGAAGCTTTAGTTGACGGCGTGCAGCGCGGCTACCACAAGCCCATCATGATTGCCGGCGGCCTGGGCAGCATCGACGCCGCGCTGACGCAGAAGATCGAATTCCCGGCCGGTTCGCTGCTGGTGCAGCTGGGCGGCCCAGGCATGCGCATTGGCATGGGCGGCAGCGCGGCCAGTTCCATGGCCACCGGCCAGAACGCCGCCGAACTCGACTTTGATTCGGTGCAGCGCGGCAACCCCGAGATTGAGCGGCGCGCGCAAGAAGTCATCAACCACTGCGCCGCGCTGGGCGGGGCGAATCCGATTCTGGCGATCCACGACGTAGGCGCGGGCGGGCTCTCCAACGCCTTCCCGGAGCTGGTGAACGACGCGGGCCGGGGCGCGCGCTTTGACCTGTCCGCCGTGCCACTCGAAGAATCGGGCCTGGCGCCGCGCGAAATCTGGTGCAACGAGAGCCAGGAGCGCTATGTGCTGGCCATTGCACCCGAGTCGCTCGCGCAGTTCGAGGCCTTTTGCGAGCGCGAGCGCTGCCCCTTTGCCGTCGTTGGCGTGACCACCGAGGCGCGCGAACTGGTGGTGGGTGCTGGCGTGCCGCTGGCGCCCGGCGCCGCCTTGCCCGAGGCAGCGCAAGCCGTTCACATGCCCATGGATGTTCTGCTGGGCAAGCCGCCCAAGATGCACCGCGACGTAACCCGCGTGCCGCGCACGGCCCTGCCGCTGGACTCCACCGGCGTGGCGCTGAAACAGGCGGCGCAGGATGTGCTCAGCCACCCCACGGTGGCGTCCAAGCGCTTCCTGATCACCATTGGCGACCGCACCGTGGGCGGCCTCACGCACCGCGACCAGATGGTCGGCCCCTGGCAGGTGCCGGTGGCCGACTGCGCCGTGACCCTGGCCGACTTTGCCGGTTTTGCCGGTGAAGCCATGGCGCTGGGCGAGCGCACGCCCATTGCCTCCCTCGACGCGCCGGCCTCAGGCCGCATGGCAGTGGCCGAAGCGATCACCAACCTGCTGGCCGCGCCCATCGATCTGGCCCGCGTCAAGCTCTCCGCCAACTGGATGGCGGCGTGCGGCGAACCGGGCGAAGACGCCGCGCTGTACGACACGGTGCGCGCTGTGGGGCTGGAGCTGTGCCCCGCGCTGGGCGTTTCCATTCCGGTGGGCAAGGACAGCCTGTCGATGCGCAC
>JBATPF010000363.1:0-6380 GCA_049291355.1 Giesbergeria sp. | reverse complement strand
CTGCAAACGCTTTGGAAGGCCAGCGCCCTGCACCCCGGCCTGGCGCTGCTGGCCGTGGGCGGCTTTGGCCGCGGCCAGCTCCTGCCTTACTCGGATGTGGACGTTCTGGTGCTGCTGCCCGACAGTTCGCACGCAGCGCTCGGCACCGACACCCGGGCGCGCGTCGAAGACTTCATCCGCAACTGCTGGGACGCGGGGCTGGAGATCGGTTCCAGCGTGCGCTCGGTGCCGGAATGCCTGGAGGAGGCCGCGGGCGACGTGACCGTGCAGACCTCGCTTCTGGAAGCGCGGCGCATCTGTGGCAGCGCATCGCTGTTTGCCCACTTCGAGCGCGAATTTCGTGCGTCCATCGACCCGCGCGCCTTTCTCACGGCCAAGACGCTGGAGATGCGCCAGCGCCACAACAAGTACGAAAACACCGCCTACGCGCTGGAACCCAACGCCAAGGAGTCGCCCGGCGGCCTGCGCGACCTGCAGACCATCTTGTGGGTGGCCGACGCGGCGGGCCTGGGCCAGGGCTGGCGTGCGCTGGCTGCCAGTGGCCTCGCCACGCCCTACGAAATGCACCAGCTCGAGCGCAACGAAGCCGTGCTGCTGCTGGTGCGTGCGCGCCTGCACGCCGTGGCGGGGCGGCGCGAAGACCGGCTGGTGTTCGATTTGCAAACTGCGGTGGCCGAAGCGTTTGGCTACCGCAGCGTGTCCAGCGATGGTTTGCACCTGCCCATGCGCCCGAGCGAAACCTTGATGCGGCGCTACTACTGGGCCGCCAAGGCGGTCACACAGCTCACGCAGATCCTGCTGCTCGATATCGAAGACCGGCTCAATCCGCCGCAGACGCCGCCGCAGCCCATCGACGAGCGTTTTCTGGACAAAGGCGGAATGATCGAGGTGGCAAGCGACGACCTGTACCAGCGCGACCCGCACGCCATCCTGGAAACCTTTTTGCTGTTCCAGTCCTCGTCGGCGCTGCAAAACCTCTCGGCGCGCACGCTGCGGGCGCTGTACAGCGCACGCAGCGTGATGAACAGCGCGTTTCGCACCGACCCGGTGAACCGCGCGGCCTTTTTGCGCATCCTGCAGCAGCCGTCGGGCATCACCCACGCGATGCGGCTGATGAACCAGACCTCGGTGCTGGGGCGCTACCTCTGGCCGTTTCGCCGCATCGTCGGGCAAATGCAGCACGACCTGTTTCACGTCTACACCGTGGACCAGCACATCCTGATGGTGCTGCGCAATGTGCGGCGTTTCTTCATGGCCGAGCACGCACATGAGTACCCGTTTTGCTCACAGCTTGCCGCTGGCTGGGACAAGCCCTGGGTGCTCTATATCGCCGCGTTGTTCCATGACATTGGCAAGGGGCGCGGCGGCGACCATTCGCAAATTGGCGCTGTGGCGGCGCGGCGCTTTTGCCGCCAGCACGCGGTGGACCGCGCGGACGCACGCTTGATCGAATTTCTGGTGCGCGAGCACCTCACCATGAGCCGCATGGCGCAAAAGGAAGACCTGAGCGATCCCGATGTCATCGGCGCGTTCGCCCAGCGCGTGGGCAACGAGCGCTACCTCACCGCGCTCTACCTGCTGACCGTGGCCGACATCCGCGGCACCAGTCCCAAGGTATGGAACGCGTGGAAGGGCAAGCTCCTGGAAGACCTGTACCGCGCCACGCTGCGCGTGCTCGGGGGGCGCGCACCCGATGCCGCTGCCGAAGTCGAGGCCCGAAAGCGCGACGCGCTGGTGCTGCTGGCGCTCAGCGCTTTGCCGTTCGAGGCACACAAGGCACTCTGGGCCACGCTGGACGTGGGCTATTTCATGCGCCACGAGGCCACCGATATCGCCTGGCACACGCGCCACCTCTCGCGCCATGTGGGCGCCAGCCGCCCCGTGGTCAGTGCACGCCAGTCGCCCGTGGGCGAAGGCCTGCAGGTCATGGTCTACACCGCCGACCAGAACGACCTGTTTGCCCGCATCTGCGGCTACTTCGACCAGGCGGGCTTCAGCATTCTGGACGCGCGCATTCACACCACCCTGAACGGCTTCGCGCTCGATACTTTCCAAGTGGTCAGCGACACGTTGCCCGGCCACTACCGCGAGCTCACGCACCTGGTGGAAAGCGGCCTCATGCAGGCGCTGCAGGACACCAGCGCGCTGCCAGAGCCTGGGCGCAAGCGGGTTTCGCGCCGCGTGCGCAACTTTCCCATGGCGCCGCGCGTCACCCTGCGCCCCGACGACAAAGCCCAGCGCTGGCTGCTGGGCGTCTCTGCCAGCGACCGCGCCGGCCTGCTGTACTGCATTGCCAGGGTGCTGGCAAAACACCAACTGAGCGTGCAACTAGCGAAGATCAGTACCCTGGGCGAGCGCGTGGAAGACACTTTTTTGGTTCAAGGCTCGGAGCTGCAAAACAACGCAGCGCAGATCCGCATTGAGACCGAACTGCTGCAGACGCTGGCCGGCGATGCCAGTTGAACCCGGAACTATAAAAAATATAGCTGCTTGCGCTTATCCAATAAGCGTTAGAGCCATTTTTCATTAAATATTTTTCTTTTGGCCGACGCCAAGCGGTGAACACTGCAGGAACCTCTGGCGCTACCATGCTCGAAGGAACCCGCCCCGGCACGCCGGCTTGGGCAAGGCACGATCCCACCCCCGCTTGCAAGGAGTCATCGCATGTTTCAGCATCTGCTCGTTCCCACCGACGGCACGGCCCTGTCGCGCGGCACCGCGCTGCAAGCCGTGCGGTTTGCCAAATCCATTGACGCCAAGATCACTGCTTTTCATGCCATGCCCGAACTCAGGCTGCTGGCCAATCATCCTGGCCTGACTCCCGAAACGCGCAACAGCTTTGTGGAACAGGCACGCAGCCACGCCGACGAACTGCTCGCCTTTGTCGAGCAGGCGGCGCAGGCCGAAGGCGTGGCGTGCCAGACCGTCATGGTCAGCAGCGACCATCCGCACGAAGCCATCCTGCGAGCGGCGCTCGACCGTGATTGCGACCTGATCTTCATGGCATCGCACGGCCGGCGCGGTATCGAAGGAATGTTGGTGGGCAGCGAAACCCAGAAAGTAATGACCCACAGCAAAATTCCGGTGCTGGTCTGGCGCCCCCAAGAGGAGTGAGAGGCGCGTTTCTGCTGGTTCTTTCCCGCCCGTAAGTGCAGGATGGATTCAGGTTCGCAGGCGCGTGAGATTCACTCGTCCGCATCGGGCGCCAAGCCCGGAAACAGCACCTCGGTAAAGCCGAACTGCGAAAGATCCTGCATGCGCATCGGATAGAGCACGCCGGCAAGGTGATCGCATTCGTGCTGCACTACGCGCGCGTGGAAACCCTCCACACTGCGATCGATCGGCTCGCCCTCGATGCCAAAGCCCTGGTAGCGCACACGCTGCCATCGCAGCACCAGGCCCCGCATGCCTGGCACGGAAAGACAGCCTTCCCAATCGTTCTCTTGCTCGCTGCCCAGCGGCGTCACCACCGGATTGATGAGAACGGTGGGCGGTATGACCGGCCGGTCGGGATAGCGTGGATTGGCGTCATTGGAGCCAAAAATCACCACCTGCAGGTCTACGCCAATCTGCGGCGCCGCAATGCCGGCACCATTCGCAGCGCGCATGCTGTCCTGCATGTCAGCCACCAGCGCGTGCAAGTCGCTGCTGCCAAAGACGGTCACCGGGCGCGAGACGCGCAGCAGACGCGGATCGCCCATTTTGAGAATGGTCTGGATGGCCATGTGGAAACTTCTTTCTTTTTGCCGCACTGGCCGAAGGGCCGGTCGCCATGGCGCGAGAATAGCGCTCTCTGGTCGCCGCGCCGACGCTTCATTGACATGCCCGAAGACCCGCCCGTTCCGCCCAGTATTCCGCTCGGTATTCCGCCGCCACCGAGTCTCCCACCCGTGCCGCGTGCGGTGCGCTGGTTGTTGCACGGCTTTGCGGTGCTTTGCCTGGCTCTGGGCGTGATCGGTATTTTTCTCCCCGGCCTGCCCACCACGGTCTTCATCCTCATGGCTGCTTGGGCAGCCGCGCGCAGCTCTCCGCGGCTGCATGAATGGCTGTGGTACCACCGCTTTTTCGGCCCCATGCTGCGCGACTGGGCACGCGGCGGCTGGGTCAACCGCCGTGCCAAGTGGCACGCCAGCTTGGTGATGGCGCTGTGCGCAGCAGTGCTTTTCCTGACGGTTCAAAAATTTTGGATCCCCATCGTGGCCAGCGCCAACATGGCCGTTGTGCTGACCTGGCTGTGGTTCCGACCAGAACCACCGCCGGGATGACAACTGCCCGAAAACGCCCATTTCGTTGTATATAATCTGAGGCTTGTTCCTCGATAGCTCAGTTGGTAGAGCGCCGGACTGTTAATCCGTAGGTCCCTGGTTCGAGCCCAGGTCGAGGAGCCAGAATATTTCATTGAGCCCTGCATGTGCAAGCGGGGCTTTTTCATGCCGATTTTTCCTCGATAGCTCAGTTGGTAGAGCGCCGGACTGTTAATCCGTAGGTCCCTGGTTCGAGCCCAGGTCGAGGAGCCAATGGCTGGCACTGTGAGCCGTCTCCAGTGGCCTCATTGCGCTCTGAATCGATCGCCCACGGCGCATCGGCAAAATGCTGCACCAAGAACGCGATCAGCGCCTGCACACGCGCGGGCCTAGCACGGCCCGGCGAGGTCACGATGTGCAGCGCGATGGTCGGCGGCGCCCAGTCCTCCAGTACAGCCTGGATTCGGCCAGCACGCAAGTCTTCCCAGGCCAGGAACTCAGGCTGCATGGCCAAGCCCAGGCCGGCACGCAGCGCCGGCATCAGCGCTTCGGCGTTGTTGACCTGCAAGGCTGCTGGCACCATCTGCGCAAAGTCGCCCTGCTTTTGGTGATGAAACCGCCACGCCTCCCCGCCCCGAGCGTGCGTATAACGCAGCGCGCGGTGCGCCACCAGATCTCGCGGATGGGTTGGGCGTCCATAGCGTTCAAAGTAGGCCGGCGCGCCCACCAGCAGGATGCGCACGGTGCACAAACGGCGCGCCAGCAAGCTTGAATCGGGCAGCGCAGAAATGCGCAGCGCCACGTCGAAGCCCTGCTCTACCACGTCGGTCATTGCGTCGCTGAAATTGACGTCAAGCGTCACCTCGGGATGGCACTCCATGAACAGCGGCAGCGCCGGCCCCAGGTGCGATACGCCAAACGACATGGGTGCCGTGACGCGAATGGTGCCGCGCAGGCTTTTGGATTGCTCGGTCACCTCCGCCTCCACTGCCTCGCCCTCGCTAAGGATGCGCGCAGCACGATCGAGCGAAGCCTCTCCGCTGGCGGTGAGCGACATCTTGCGCGACGTGCGGTGAAACAGCGTGACGTGCAACCGCCCCTCGAGCCGGGTGATGGCCTTGGATACGGTGGACTGGGAAACCGAGAGGTCGGCCGCGGCCTTGGCAAAGGAGCCGGTCTCGGCCACCTTGGCGAACACCGCCCACGCTTCAAGGTCGGGTAGCTTGCTCATGTCGGTTTAGGCGAGATCATAAATATTTTGGAATGAATAGCTTTCCATATTTTCAATTCTCTTATTGATCCCCAAATACTACAGTTCTCTTATCGCAACAAGAAACGCCGGAGAAACACCATGATCGAACGCCGTCCCTTCACCGAACTCGGTGGTGCCAACCACGGCTGGCTCGACGCCAAGCACCATTTTTCTTTCGCTGGCTACCACGATGCAGCGCGCATGGGCTGGGGCGCCCTGCGGGTCTGGAACGACGACACCATCGCCCCCGGCACCGGGTTCCCGCCCCATGCCCATGCCGACATGGAAATCATCACCTACGTTCGTGAAGGTGCCATCACGCACCAGGACAACTTGGGCAACACAGGCCGCACCGAAGCGGGCGATGTGCAAGTGATGAGCGCAGGCAGCGGCGTGCGCCACTCGGAATACAACCACGAGTCGGTGACGACCAAGATTTTCCAGATCTGGATCATCCCGGATGGCCGCGGCCAGCCGCCGTCGTGGGGCGCCAAGCCCTTCCCCAAGGCGGATCGCTCGGGTCAGTTCGTGGCCTTGGCCAGTGGCATGCCAGGGGATGAGGATGCACTGCCGATCCGCACCAACGCCCGCGTGCTGGGCGCCACGCTCAAGGCCGGCGAATCTGCCGAGTACCGTCTGGGCAGGGGTCGCTTCGGCTACCTGGTGACGGCCGGCGGTGAAGTGGAGATCGACGGGGTGCATGTGGATGCCCGCGACGGCGCCGCGATCCGCGATGTGGAGACGTTCCGCGTCACCGCCAAGTCCGATCCCGAACTGGTGCTTGTCGATTCCGCACCGTAGTGAACTGCCGGGGGCCTGGGCCCCGGCAGAACGGATGCCACACACTTGCTCGGAAAATAGAACTTCCCAGGTCGTGTCCCCAT
>JBATPF010000362.1:0-2983 GCA_049291355.1 Giesbergeria sp. | reverse complement strand
GTCTGCGTTTTTGATGTGACGCTGGATTGTGAAGATGGCGCCGCCGTCGGGGCCGAAGCGGAACACGCGGCGCTCGTGGCGCAGCTCGCGCGCGGTGCAGCGCCCGAAGCCCGCGTGGCGGCGCGGGTGCATCCGGTGAACCATCCGGCGTTTTCCGGTGACGTAGCCACCATTGCCGGCGAGGCCGGGCATCGGCTGTGCCATGTGATGCTTCCCAAGTGTGAATCGGTGGACGACGTGCTTGCCGCCGAGCGCGCTCTGGAGCGCGCAGGTGCCCGGACGCTGCCTTTGCATGTCCTGATCGAGTCGCCGGCCGCGGTGCAGCAGGCTTTCGCGATCGCTGCGCACCCGCGCGTGCAAAGCCTCAGTTTCGGTCTGATGGATTTCGTTTCCGCCCACGCGGGCGCGATCCCGGCCTCTGCGATGGGGTCCGTGGGGCAGTTCGAGCACCCATTGGTAGTGCGTGCCAAGCTGGAGATCGCCTCGGCCTGTCACGCGCACGGCAAGGTGCCTTCGCACTGCGTGGTCACCGAATTTTCCGATCTTGATGCTCTGCGAAGCGCAGCCCAGCAGGCTTGCAGTCGTTTCGGATTTACGCGCATGTGGAGCATTCATCCGGCGCAAATTCGTCCTATTCTGGAGGCGTTTGCGCCTGCCGCCCAAGACGTTGACGCCGCCGCCAGGGTTCTTCTGGCAGCCGCGCAGGCCGATTGGGCGCCGATCAATTTTTGCGGTGTGCTGCACGATCGTGCAAGCTATCGCTATTTTTGGCAGCTGCTTGACCGCGCGCAGCGCACGGGCAGGCCAGTTCCTGAAGGCGTACGGCATTGGTTTGATGATGCCGCGTCTGTTTTTCCTTGATCCATTCGTCCTCTGCAGGAGTCATTTGATGAAAGCCTTGCTTGTATCCAGTTGGTTGGCCCTGGTGCCCGGAATGGTTCTTGCGCAAGCTGCGCCGACCCAAGCCGACGCTCCCAAGGCCGTGCAAAAAAAGAGCAACACAAAAGCGAGCAGCGCCAAAGCCAGTACCGCCAAGCCCAAGGCGAAGTCCGCTGTCGCCAAGGCCCAGCCTGCCGCTAGCAGCACGCCCACTTCCAGCCGCACGCAGCTCAAGAGTGCGGCCAATCAGGTGGCCAGCGGTTTGCGCGCCGCCGAGGCTGCGCTGAGTCCGGACGAGCTGGCGATTGCCGAGCGTGTGTACGTCGGGGAAATTCCTTGCGAACTTGGCGCCCACGTGAATGTGGTTGCGGACCCCAAGGCGCCGGGCTACTTTCAGCTCGATGGCAAGGGCTTTCACTATCGCATGTCGCCGGTAGCGACGACCACCGGGGCGGTTCGCCTGGAAGACCGCGATGGTGGCGCTGTTTGGCTGCAGATTGCGAATAAATCCATGTTGATGGATCAGAAGCGCGGTCAACGCCTGGCCGACGAATGCAAGAGTCCCGCACAGGTCATCGTCGCCGAAGGTCTGAAAAAGGCGCCTGCGCGCAGCCTGCTGGACGAACCCGCCAAATAGTCGCGCCAGTCCCACGAATTGAGTTGAACCTAGAAAGAAGTTGATGTTGCAAGCTTACCGAGACCATGTGGCCGAACGCGCCGCGCTGGGCATTCCGCCCCTGCCCCTGACTGCCAAGCAGACCGCTGCCTTGGTAGAACTGCTGAAGAACCCACCAGCGGGCGAAGAAGCCACGCTGGTCGAGCTGATTACGCACCGCGTTCCCGCCGGCGTGGACGATGCCGCGAAGGTCAAGGCCAGCTACCTGGCCGCCGTCGCGCACGGCACCGAGAAGTGCCGCCTCATTGGCCGCGAGAAGGCTACCGAGTTGCTGGGCACCATGCTGGGTGGCTACAACCTCACGCCGCTGATCGACCTGCTGGACGACGCCGCTGTGGCCGCTGTGGCTGCAGAAGCGCTGAAGAAAACCCTGTTGATGTTCGACCAGTTCCACGACGTCAAGGAAAAGGCCGACAAGGGCAACGCTTTTGCCAAGGCCGTGGTGCAAAGCTGGGCCGATGCCGAGTGGTTCACCAGCCGCCCCGAAGTGCCCAAGAGCATCACGCTCACCGTGCTCAAGGTCACCGGTGAGACCAACACCGATGACCTCTCGCCTGCGCCCGACGCCTGGAGCCGCCCCGACATCCCGCTGCATGCCCTCGCCATGCTCAAAAACAAGCGCGATGGCCAACCCGCCGAAGCAGCGCCCGAAGAAGACGGCAAGCGCGGCCCGGTGAAATTCATCGAAGACCTGCGTGCCAAGGGCAACCTTGTGGCCTATGTCGGCGACGTGGTTGGTACGGGTTCGAGCCGCAAGTCGGCCACCAACAGCGTGTTGTGGTTCACCGGTGAAGACATTCCCTTTGTGCCCAACAAGCGCTTCGGCGGCGTCTGCCTCGGTTCCAAGATCGCTCCTATCTTCTACAACACCATGGAAGACGCGGGCGCGCTGCCCATCGAGCTCGACGTCAGCCAGATGAACATGGGCGACACCATCGAGCTGCGCCCCTATGAAGGCAAGGCCCTCAAGGACGGCAAGGTGATTGCCGAGTTCGAACTCAAGAGCGACGTACTGTTCGACGAAGTGCGCGCCGGTGGCCGTATTCCGCTGATCATCGGCCGCGGCCTGACCACCAAGGCGCGCGAAGCGCTGGGCCTGCCACCGTCCACCTTGTTCCGCTTGCCGCAAGTGCCTGTCGCCACCGGCAAGGGCTTCACGCTGGCGCAAAAGATGGTCGGCCGCGCCTGTGGTCTGCCCGAAGGCCAGGGCGTGCTGCCCGGCACCTACTGTGAACCGCGCATGACCTCGGTGGGCTCACAGGACACCACCGGCCCGATGACACGCGATGAACTCAAAGACCTCGCATGCCTGGGTTTTTCCGCCGATCTGGTGATGCAATCTTTCTGCCACACTGCGGCCTACCCCAAGCCCGTGGATGTGAAGATGCACCACGAGCTGCCCGAGTTCATCAGCAATCGCGGCGGCAT
>JBATPF010000361.1:0-36899 GCA_049291355.1 Giesbergeria sp. | reverse complement strand
GTTTTGATCTGCTGCTGCTCGACATCCATATGCCTGGGCTCGACGGCCTGGCCTTTGCGCACCGGGTGCGGGCGCTGGCCTGGCCGCCCGCCATCGTCTTCGTCACCGCGCACGCCGAGCACGCCGTCAGCGCTTTTGAGCTCGATGCGGCCGATTACCTCACCAAGCCGGTGCGTCTGGAGCGCCTGCAGCATGCGCTGGCCAAGGTACAGCGCCTGCGTGAAATGGCAACGCGTACGCCCCCGGCTGCGGAGTCGCTGGGCGAGGTGCTTTTGATTCAGGACCGTGGGCGCACCGAACGCGTGCCCCTGGCCGAGGTGCTGCTATGCAAGGCCGAACTGAAATACGTCACCTTGCGCACTGCATCACGCAGCTACGTGCTCGACAGCACCCTGGCAGAGCTCGAAGCGCGCCATGGCGCACAACTGATGCGGGTGCACCGCAATGCGTTGGTGGCACGCCACGCGGTACGGGCGCTGGAAAAGCACTTTGACGCCGAAGAGGGCGACTGCTGGGCCGTTCGGCTGGCCGGCCTGGCCGAGCCGATCATGGTCTCGCGCCGCCAGGTGGCGGCCGTGCGCGAGGAAATTGCGCACGGTTGAAAACGCGAATTTGCTATAACAAATATAGCTATCAACGCTTACCAATCAAGCGCTAGAGGCCATTTTTTCTTAATATTTTGACTTGGAAGGTCAGGCCAGTCGCACCGGAATGCCGCGCTCCGCCATTGCGCGCTTGGCCTGCTGCACGGTGAACTCGCCATAGTGAAAGATGCTGGCGGCCAGCACGGCGTCTGCGCCGCCGATCTGGATGCCGTCGCACAAATGCGCCAGCGTCCCGACACCGCCCGAAGCAATCACCGGCACGGCGACGGCGTCGCTCACCGCGCGCGTGAGCTCCAGGTCAAAACCTGATTTGGTACCGTCGCGGTCCATGCTGGTGAGCAATATCTCGCCGGCACCGCGCCGCGCCATCTCGCACGCCCAGGCCACAGCGTCCAGCCCGGTGTTCCTCCGCCCGCCATGGCTGTATACATCCCAGCCCGGGCCGCGCAGCGCACCGTCCGCGCCCCGCTGCGCTGCCTCATCGGCGCTGCGGCGCTTGGCGTCAATGGCCACGACGATGCACTGCGCGCCGTAACGCTGCGAGACCGCGTTGATCACGTCCGGGTTGGCAATGGCGGCAGAGTTGAAGCTGGTCTTGTCGGCGCCGGCGTTGAGCAGGCGGCGCACGTCGTCCACAGTGCGCACGCCGCCGCCCACGGTGAGCGGAATGAACACCTGGCTGGCCACGGCTTCGATGATGTGCAGGATCAGGTCCCGCTCGTCGCTGGTGGCCGTGATGTCAAGAAACGTGAGCTCGTCGGCCCCCTGCTCGTTGTAGCGCTCGGCAATTTCCACCGGATCGCCCGCGTCGCGCAGTTCTACAAAATTGATCCCTTTGACCACGCGCCCTCCGGTGACGTCGAGGCAGGGAATGATGCGTTTGGCAAGCATGGCAGCGAAATAGAGCAGTTCAAAATCGAGGACCGCAAGATAGCACGTGGCGCGGCATGGTTGGCGCCTGCGGGCTCTGCTCAAGCTCCACAGCAAGAACTGCCGGATGTGGCTATGCTCAGATTTCCGCGAATCGCACTGCTGCATTGAACGCCATGTCGCCCCTATTCCCCTCCCCACCGATCAACGATCCGCAGTGCAGCCGGCGCACTTGGCTGACTCTGGCAGCGGCTGCTGCCGCTTCTCTGGCGGCGGGCTGCGGCAGCGGCAGCGGCACCACCGAGAAGTTTCAGGCGACGTTCCTGCAGCCCTGGCAGAGCTATGAAACGCTCCCCGTGGCGGAATGGCGACGTCGACTCAAGCTCACGCGCGATCTCGGCTGCAACGAAATCATCTTGCAGTGGAGTGCACTGTCTGGCGGCAGCTACCCCTGGACCATGCCTGAAGAGCTGATTCAACTTCTGTTCGAAGAGGGCCGCAGCAATGGCATCGGCATTCGAGTAGGCCTCCCCTACGACGAAGGCTGGTGGAAAGTGCTGAGTGGCAAGGGAACACGGCGCGTGTCGGAGTTTCTCGATAGCACGCAGGCTGTTTGCGTCGAAACGCTGAACAACAGCCGCTGGCCGGACCAGGCGGGTTTCCGTGGCTGGTATCTGCCCTACGAACTGGACCAGTACAACTGGGCCACCCCCGAGCGAAGGGAACTTCTGGTTCCCTGGTTGAGCGCAATTGCAGGGGCCTCTGCCAAGCGCTCTGCCCAGCCGTTGGCCCTTTCAACGTTTTACAGCCAGGTGGCGACGACGGGTACCTTGGCGGGTCTGTGGGGCGACATTCTCGACGCGGTCCGGCTGCGTCCCATGCTGCAGGACGGCGTAGGCGTGGCGGGCCTTGGCAACTACGCAGGGCTGGAACCTTTGCGCCTGCTGCTGCGCGAGCGCAACATTTCCTTTGACCTGATTGTGGAACTGTTCGAGCAACTGCCCTCCCTGCCCAATAGCAACGATGCGTTCCGGGCGAAACCAGCCTCGGGCGAGCGCATCAGTGCGCAGATGCAAGTGGCACGCAGCTTCGGAGCGGATCGCATCGTGGCCTTCGCCGTCGATCCCTGGTTGCTCAGCAGCTCGGACGACGAGATCACCTTTCCGTATTCCTGGGGCAGCCAGGTCTAGGAGCCTGTCGGGCTTGGAAATCGTCGGCTGCAAATCGGCCGCAGCGGTCCATTTTTCACCATCTTTTTGCCCCATAGCCGGGCTATGGGGCGGCAAATCCGGCAAAAACTGTCCTCGCTGGGGCCAATTTTCGCTTTCGACGCTCCAAGTCCGACAGCCTCCTAGGCGTGGCCGATCAACAGCCCTGCGTGGGCGCAGCCACAAGCTTGCTGATATCGGGGGCGGCGACGAGAATGCTTATTTTCAGTGGAAACTTCTTGCATGAAATCCGTCAGCGCCGTGCCTGAAGCCCAAGTCGAAGCATCCGCAACCGCCGCCTCCTCCGCCGCCATAGCCGCCCAATACGCTGACGCAGTCGACCAGGCGGGCCAACTGCCCTTGCAAGCCCTGGAAGCCTTGCGTGCCGAGGGTTTGCTCGGTCTGCTGGTTCCCCGCCGCTTCGGCGGCCCCGAGTTGTCGCTGCGTGCGGTCACCAATATCTGTCGCCGACTGGCTGAGGGCTGCGCCTCCACGGGCTTGATTTTCGCCATGCACCAGTCGCAGGCTGCTGTCGCCATCGAGCATGCGGGCGAGAGCGAATGGCACCAGCAATTGCTGCTGCGCATGGCGCGCGAGCAAAGCCTGATTGCTTCAGCCACCACCGAAGGGGCCACGGGCGGTTCCATCCGAACCAGTGCTTGCTTTCTCGATCTGCAAGGCGATGGGCTGCATTTGCACAAGAGCGGCTCGGTCATTTCCTATGCGCATGCGGCCGATGTTTTTCTGGTGTCAGCGCGCCGATCCGAAGATGCGGCGGCATCAGACCAGCAGCTGGTAGCGGTGCTGCGTGAGCAGCTTGCATTGGAGCCGTGCGGCCGCTGGAATCCGCTGGGCATGCGCGGCGCCTGCACCGATCGCTTCAATCTCACCGCACACTGCTCTGCTGAGCAGATTTTTCCCGGTGGCTTTGCCAATGTGATGTCAGACACCATGCTGCCCAGCTCCCACATTTTGCTGGGCTCCGTGTGGCTGGGCATTGCGGCTGCGGCGCTCGGCCGGGCGCAGGCCTTTCTGCGCAAGCGCAACCGCGCGGGGGCCCCGCTCAACCCGATCGCAAATCTGCGTCTGGCCGAAGGCGAAGCCATGGTGCACCAGATGCGCGCGCTGATTGCGGCCAACCTGTCACTGTATGAGGCGGACGACTCCCAGACCTCCACCACCGACCGCATGGTGAGCTACAACACGCTCAAGGTCAGCGCCTCAGCGCTGGTGATTCGCGTCACCGAGATTGCCTTGCGTATCTGTGGCATTCAGGGCTACATGGAGGATGGCGAGTTCTACCTGAGCCGCCATATCCGCGACGCCCACTCTGCCATGGTGATGGTCAACGACGACCGCATTCTCGGCAGCCTCTCCAGCGTTGTGCTCGGCATGCCCATCACGCGCGATGTGTAATTCTTCTCTCTATCTACCCCATGACCCCATCCGAAGTTGAAGACCAGTTGGCCGACATGATCCAGGCCGTCATTCTCAAAAGAGTCAGCTCCGACACTTTGCTTCTGGAGTCGGGCCTGCTCGATTCTGTTGCAGCCGTTGATTTGATGCTGGCCATCGAGAGCCGCTTCGGCTGTACCGTGCCGCTGACTGAAGTGGAAGAGCACCTGCATTCCTTGCGCACGCTGTCCACCTACGTTGCTGCACACTGCTGAAGCGGCGAGCAGGACTATGTATTTCGACTTCGATGCCTGCCGTTTCCAAGACCTGGAAAGCGACCACGACGCCTGGGCAGTGATCGCTCATGACCGCCGCCTCACCTGGCAGCAACTGGAGACGCAAGCCCGCGCCTGGTGCGAGCAAGCCCAGGCTCTGGGACTGCACGCCAATGCACCCATCGTCATCCGGGGACACAAGGAAGCGGCGTTCATGGTGGCGCTCACGGGCGCCCTGATGCTGCGCGCACCCTTTGTTCCCGTGGACGCCGTGTACCCGCAAAGCCGACTGCAAAGCATCATCGACACCCTCGATGCCAACCTGCTTTATGACACCGCCACAGGCTCGTTCCATGTGCTGCGAGAGGGCCCGCCGCCAACGCTGGCCGAGAGCGGCCTGTGCTACATCATGTTCACCTCCGGCACCACAGGCCAGCCCAAGGGCGTGCAGATTGGACGGGAAAGTGTGCAGGGCCTGATCGACTGGATGCGGCTGGATTTCGACTTGGGCCCGCATCCGGTCTTCCTGAACCATACGGTGTTCAGCTTCGATGTCTCGCTCTACGACGTGTTTGGAACACTCGCCCTGGGGGGCAGCATCTTGATGCTGGACCGCGACACGGCCGCTGCACCATTGAAAGTGGCGGATCACATCACGCACCACGCGGTCAGCACCTGGGTCTCAACGCCGTCTTTCGCCCAGCAGCAACTGCTCAACCCTGGCTTCTCGCAAGCGGGCTTGCCGTCTCTGCGGACCTTTCTGTTTTGTGGCGAACCCTTGCCTGTGCCTCTGGCTCGCACGCTGCGAAAGCGCTTCCCCGATCTGCCCATTCTGAACACCTACGGCCCGACCGAGGCCACGGTAGCGACGACCTTGCTGCGCGTCGAAGACTCGCATCTGGCGGACGATGCCGTCATGCCGATCGGACGAGCCAAGCGCGACAGCTGGGTGTTCTGCGACGCCGGCGAGCTGTGCATTGCTGGGCCGCACGTCATGCGCGGCTACATCAACCGGCCGGACCTGAACGCCAGCCGCATGTTTGAACGCGATGGCCAACGCGGTTTTCGCACCGGCGACCTCGGCACCGAAGCTGCCGACGGCATGCTTTACTGCCACGGACGCATCGACGATCAGATCAAGCTCAATGGTTACCGCCTGGAACTGCTGGAAGTCGATGCCGCTCTGGCCACGCTGCCTGGCGCCCGCGCTGCTGCCACGGTGGCACTGCGCCGCGCCAATGGTGCCGTGGCGCGCTTGGTGGCTTTCGTTGAAACCGGTAGCGAAGAAGCCCATCTGCCTGACGAATTGGCCGACTGGAAAGCGCTGCTGACCAGCAAACTCCCGCACTACATGCTGCCTACCGAACTGCTGCCCTGCGCGCGCATGCCGGTATCGGTGAACTTCAAAATAGACCGCGCCAAGCTGGCCGAAATCTACCAATCGCTCAACGCGTGAAGGGATCGGTTCGGCTAGGCTGAATCACCAGCTGCGGGGCAGCGGAAGATCCCGTCAAAAACAAGCTCAGATGATCGCCTGGCTCCAGGTGCGGGAGCGATTGCGGCGCGGTTTTGGCATCGCCACATTGCCCTGCAAGCGACGCGCTGACCGGGTTGACCGACCGCGCCGCCGAACCGCTGGCGGCCACAGCGGAAAACACCGGTGTACCCGCCGGAGCCAGCAGCAAATTCGCTGCGGAGCAGCCCGCGGCGAGGTTGTAAAACCGAAGCTCCGCCTTCAGCGCATCTTCGGTATCCGCTGTATCGTCGATGGCTGTGAATGCGTAGGCACCCGCTTCGCGGCGCAACGCCAAGGTGCTGAAGCTGTCCGGTCGCACCTCCAGCCGTGCGACCTCCTTGCCGTCAATCAGCACGCCAAAACGCTGCCCGCCCGGAACGATGGCGTAGCTGCCCGCAGGTGCCTTGCCACCAAGTTGCTGCACCGGGCCCTTGGCCACGCGAATGGCAAGCGCCACAGGCAGCGGATTGACAACCCGCACGTAAGAAGCACCTGCCGGCGGCCGGGGTGCATACAGCTGAGAGAGCGCGCCTTCCTGCGCCAAAGCAGGAGCAGCGGCCGCCAGCGAAAGCGCAACCGCTGCGCACTCCAAAGCCTTGGAGCGCGCAATGGGCAAAGAAGATGGAAACATCAGAACTGAAAGTAAAGAAAACGGGTTTCCCGATGAAGATGCATCAGGCAGACCCACAGTACGACGAGAAACGCAAGGAGCCATGCGCCATTGGGGCGCCAGCGCAACCACCGCATATCGGCCTCCTGAACGCGCGCCAATGCCGGTGAAAAATGTCCAAGGATCTGGTGCGAATTGGGCGCCAGCCAGACCACAGCAAGCAAAAGCGCCAACTGGAGGGTCAGCAGATGCCGACCGATCAGCAAGCGCCAGTCTTGCAGGCCCGCCAGTTCACTCAGCTCATGCTGCGGCCACTGCACGGTTTCTACCCCCTGCAATCCCACCATGGCGCGCAGAAGCGCCATGGCTTCGTGTACGTTCGACGCGCGAAAGAAAGCGAAAGCCGCCATCACAGCCACAAAGGTGAGCAGCACACACGCACGGCTCCAACACCATTGAGACCATGCGCGGCGCGGCGCGAAGCGTTTGGCAAACAGCACGCGCCAGCCGTGATTCACGCACAGGTAGGCGCCGTGCAGCAGTCCGTAAATGGCGAACTGAAGGCCCGCCCCATGCCACACGCCCGCGAGCCCCATGGTGTAGAGGGTAGGCAGGGCAATCATCAGCGCAAACCCCCCCGGTGTGCGACTGCCCGCGGAGCCCACGGGCAAACCACGGCGATTGCGCCAGCGCGAGACCTGCATGGCCAGTGGGTAGTAAAGATAGGCGGTGAGATAGCGCGTGAGCGTCATATGCCAACGCGCCCAGAAGTCAATGATGCAGTTGGCCTTGTACGGCGAGTTGAAGTTAAGGGGGAAGCGGATGCCGAACATCTTGGCCAGGCCTAGTGCCATATCGGAATAGCCAGAAAAGTCGAAGTACAGTTGCATGGCGTAGGCCAGGCTGGTGGACCAAGCGCCCCAGAACTGCAGCTCGGTGGGCGCCACAAATCCGGCATCGGCATACGGTGCGATACCGTCGGCAAGAAGCACCTTCTTGGCCAGACCAATGACAAACAGACTGCCGCCGATCGACAGGTTGTCCGCCCGGAAGCGGTAGGTTTCTGTTTCAGCGAACTGCGGCATCATCTCTTTGTGGTGCAGCACCGGACCCGCAATCAAGTGGGGGAAAAACGTAACGAACAGCGTGTGCTTGAGCAGGCTGGGCGTTTGCACGAAACCGGCGCGGCAATCGAGCAAGTAGCCGATTTGGGTAAAGGTGAAAAACGAAATTCCCAGCGGCAGCAAGATGCCGTCCGGCCGGTCCGCCGACATGCCCCAGCCTTGCAGCGCGCTCAGCAAAGTGACGAAATATTTGTAATAGAAAAGCAGCGTCAGGTTGCTCGCCACGCCGAACGCCACGGTCCATGCCTGGCGGCGCGGCGCGCCCGCCTGCTGGAGCACATAGCGGCTGACCACGTGGTTGAACAGGATGGACGCCGCCAGCAACACCACGAAGCGGGGATTCCACCAGCCATAGAACACAAACGACGCTGCGCACAACCACAGCGCCGCCCAGCGCAGACGAACACGCCCAAGCACGTAGTAACCGCCCAGCGCCACGGGCAGAAACAAAAACAGGAACAGGTAGGAATTGAACAGCAAAGCGAACTCAGCGAATGGCGTCAAGCGCGCGCTGCTCGGCCGGGGTCAGCGGCAGCGACAAGGACAATTCGGAAAATTGCCACACGACCAGCTTGAGGCTGCGCGGCAGCGTCTTCTGCCGCTCCAGCGCCGCCAGCATGGCGCCTGAAAAATAGCCACCGTCCTGGCTCAGATTCCAGACCTCGCCGCCAAGTTGTCGGCCCAGGCGTTCTGCGAACTCGCTGCGCAACCCATTGGAGTCACCGAGCAAAAGTACTTGTGCACTGGGCCCTTCGTCAAGCAACCCGCCGCGGCGCACCGGCTCGATGTGCTCGGGGACCAACTGCTCAAGCTCAGGACGCCAGCCTCGAGGCGCATGCTCCAGCCCAGCAAGCACGATCAAGTCGCCCATGCGCGGCTCTGCAGCCGCTGCAGTGGACGAGGTGAACTGCTGCGCCCCTTTGCCGCCCAGAATGGGAAATGCTGCCTTTGCGGTGCTTTCGGCCGCCGCTTCGGCGCCTTCTTGCGACATGTGCACATCGGTCCGGTAAAACGCCTGCGACACCGCGCCCAGGGCAGGCCGAAGATCAACAAACGGCACTTCTGCGCTGGCGAGTGCATGCTGCCATTCATCGAAGCGGCCTGGAAATGGCGCGGCCACACGCAAGCCACAAAGCATTGCCGCTTCTATGCGTGATTTGTCGGGAACAGTAAGCACAATCAAAGGAACGCCGGCTTTTTTCCATTCCGCAGCCCAATGACGCATCAGGATCTGCCGCTGCGCAAATGCGCCGCTAAAACCTGGCGCAGGGCGCAAACCGTCTCGGTAGAAAAGCCAGCCAGGGCAGCCCTCAAGCACCTGGGGGCCCAAGTCTCCCAAAAAGCGGTAACGCAGCGCGGCCGACTCCCGATCCACCCAGGCCTGGCCGGGCAGCACACCCAGTGCCTGGTTGATCTGCTTGCCGGCCTGACCGTCCACCCAGGTGGAAGGCGCCCATTCACTGGGCGCGAACCGCAGATGGCTGAGGCGCAGCATGCCCCAGGCAAAGCCCACAACCAAAGCCAACGCCACGGCGATGGCGATGCGTCGGTGCCCGGACGGATCTGATTCGCGTGGCGGCGGCAGCGGCGCTGGCATCGCCTTCACGCCGGCAGAGCTGCGTTCAACCTCCGGCTCCAATCCTGCGCGGAGATCACAGAAGCAGCATCCCACAAGCCTTCCGCATCGGGGCCGAGGTGGAAGTTGGGCTCAAACAATTGCCAGACCAGCACTTGGGGTGGCTGCTGGCGAAACGCAGCCGATTCCAGGTATTCAATCAGCACACTCCAGAAACCCACGTCGCCTGGCTTCCAGTTCACCGATACCGGTCGGTCAATGAGATCCGACAATTTTTGGGGAAAACCGAAATACGGCTGCACCATGCTGTTGCCCGTGACGTGAACGGGGGCGATGGCCGCATCAAGCAGGCCAGCCGTCTGGGTTTGGCGGCGTACCGTAAAGATCTCACGCCCAGCTGCGCGCCGTTGCTCCGGCGAGAGAAAACGCTCTGCAAGGTCGCCATACCGCCGTTCCTTGGAAATCGCGCCCAGCGCGAGCCCGGTACCGGCGGCGCCAGCCAACTTGGGAACCAACTGGTGAATGAGGTCCGCGGTAGCTTGTGCAGTGGCATCTGCCGCCGCCAGGGTCCAGTGTTGATCGGTGCGGTAGTAGACCGGCTCGCCCTTTGCCTGAAGGGCGCGATAAATTCGCTCCACATCGAAACCGGGTACGCCGGCCGCAGCCAATCGATCCCGGATGCCCGCATAGCGGCCAAGCATTTCGGGCGTCAGGGCGTCGACAGCGGGCAGTTTGTCTGCATAAAACAGCTTCTTGCTGGGCAGCACCGGTGCCACCAGCGCAATGCCGCGCGCAGCAAGCCGCTTGTGCACCTCAGCGACACGCGCCACCGTGGCGCCAATGGCCGGCCAATTGGGTTCGTCCGTGGTGCCCCAGGCAGGGAACAGGTAGTTGTCTTTTCCGACGATGGCCAGAATATCGGGCTGCGCATTGGCCGCCTGCGGCAGAGAGAAACCAAGAGAGAAGCCAAGCGACAAGCCAAGCAAGCTGCGCCGAGAAACTGCGGAAGGAGCGATAGGAATGGTCATCGAATGCACAAATGTTGGAACCAGCTCTCGAGGGCTGCTCAGTACGCAAAAGTCAGGCTCAGGAAGACGCCCTTGGCGCGGTCTTTGACGCCACCCAGGCGCGTACGGTATTGCAGACTTCCGTCCACATAGGAGCTTTGCGCACGGTATTTATCGCCTTCCAGCCAATAGCGCACATTGACGCCAACGCCCGCACCTACAGACCAATCGCCGTTGATGCCGACCAGATCAAAATTGGAAGCGCCTGCCACCGGTGTGCCCGTTGCACGATTGCGGTCCGAGTACCAGTCGGCGGCGAGCGACACATGGGGAAAGAACACCAGTCGATCGCTGTAATCCGTGAGGTAGCTGCGACCCACCCGCACCTCACTGGCCGCGAAAGCCTGGCCGCGCTTCAGTTTGCCCTCGGTGCGTCCCAGCACCTGACCTGAACTGTCGCGCAGTGTGTAGGCCGTCGGGGCGTCCATCAGGGTATAGCCAGCCTGGACGTAGCCTTCCATCGTGAACCAATTGCGGGCATCAAGCCTGAGCCCCGTGCCCTCATAAAACCCATACAGGATATAGGCCTGCCAGGCTCCGGCGGCCGCGTGGGTACGGTAATCGACCGCGCCGGCCTGCTGGTTCAACAAGCAGCGCACGGCACTGGAATCCGCATTCAGAGAGCCGCTGCGGGCGGCGTTGCCCAGAAAAAACTGCCTCTCCAGTCCAAAGGTGATGTTCTTTTCGGTCCATGGCGTGTAGCGCGCGCCAATTGCGCCGGTCGTCGTGGGAAAACCGGAGACGGCCTGGCTGCGGGTTTCCGCAACATTGATCGTTCCTCCGCAAGGATCCGGGACAGTTTGTGCACCCGTGACATCGGCGCCACTGTGCAAGGTATTGGACAAGCGCCCATAGACGTCGAACGTGCTGCTGCTGGAGTTGAGAAACTCCGGCGGACGCCAATACGCCTCAACGGTGCTGAAAACTGCGTTTCCAGGCAGTGAAACCGGCTGACCCACCAATGCATTGGTCGGTGCGCGCGCACCGCGATAGCCCGCGGACGCGGTTACGCCCCACTCGCGCGAAAAACTGGCCACAGCGCTGCGGGTATCGAATCGCTGCTGCGCATCGAGTGCAAACTTCCCGCTGTCTGCGTCGTCAATCGCCTGACGCAACATGGCTGCGGCCGCGATCCGGTTGCCACTCGCAGCCAAGGCATATGCCTCGTCCAGAATGTTCGTTGCCGGCGCATTGCCCGTGCTTCGCGCCGCCACAAAATCCTGCAAAGCCAGTTCAGGTTGGCGATTCGCGAGGCGCAAGTAGCCGCGCTGACGCAGCAAATTGGCGTCTTGTGGCTGAGCCAGTAGGGCTTGCTCCAGTCGGGCCAGAGCTTCTTGCTGTTCGTTCGGTGTTCCTGCGGCCAACGCCGTGGTGAGCAAAATTTGGTTCGATTCGCTCTTTGGATCCTCGGCGATCGCTCTGCGCGCCAGCGCAATGGCTTGTTCATAGCGCTTCTGGCCGTAGGCCGCGTAAGCGCGCGCCGCGGGGCTGTCCGTGCCTGGGGCGTCCCAAGGCTGCATCTCGCAGACCGTGCCATAGGGCGTGTCGTGACACAGCTGCAAGGGGGCATAGGCCGTAGCAGGCAAGACTTCCTGCGCGGTCCAGAAGCTGCCAAGCACCCGCGCCGCCTGGCGCCGGGATGCGGCCTGTTCGTCATCGAGCGCAAAAGACTCAAGCAGCTTCTCGGCACGCGCTGGCTGGCGATCGGCCAGCGCAAGGTCGGCGCCAATCAGGCGCACATTGCGGCGCAGGGATTCATCGATCCAGTCCTGGGCCAAAACGGCGTCGATGTCCTGCTGTGCAGCCTCACCACGCCCCAACAGCTGGCGCAAATAGGCCCGCTGAATACGGATCGTGGTGTTTTCTTCGTCTGTCTGCAGAGCCTCCCCTGCCGCCGCCTCTGCGCCCGCGATGTCGTTGGTTGCTTGCAAAGCGCTGATCAACAGCAAACGATGGCTGGCTACATCCGGGGCGCGGCGCACGGCCTCCTGGGCTTCGGGAAGCGCCTCTCGCGGCCGACTTTTTGCCAAGGCCTCATAGGCCTTCTGCGCGTGTTGGAAAGCGATGGCCTGCTCGGCCAGCCGCATCAACGCTCCGATCGCTGCGGCGTTTGGCGCGCCCAATGCAATCGCCTGGCGGCCTGCCACGATCGTTTCCTCATGGCGTTCGAGATCTTCCAAAGCGTTGAGCCACAACAAAGACCATGGCCCTTGGCTTGGATCGGTGCGCACGGCGATCTCTGCGTTGGACGCCGCATCCGCAAACTTTCCATCCGCGAGCTGCTCGTAAGCAAGCTTGGCAATGGGGAAGGCCTTGCGGTATTCGGCGGTGGTGGGAACTTCTGAAACTGCTGCAGGGGCGGGCCGCAAGTTTTCCAAGGCCGCTTGCAATTCGGGACTGCCGTGGCCGCTTGCAATGGCCTCTGCTGCGGCGCGCTCAGCCTCATCCTGACGATTGAGCTTCTGCAATGCGTAGACACGCAGTTGGTACAAACGAACCGCATCTGGCCGAAGTTTCAACGCGGCTTCGGCGCGGCGCAGTGCAGTCTCGAAGTCACCGCGAGCGTAGGCTTTGTAGCCCTGATCAGACAAACGCCAGGCCAGTCCACGCAGTCGCCCACCTTCCCGGGCACGGACCGCAGGCCGGTGCGACCTTGGTTCAAGCGCTTGCGGAGTGTCTGACTGAGGGCTGTCCGCTTGCGAAGGGCGCGGTGCCGGCGCTACCAGTTGGGCCGGACTGTGCGGCCTGGGCACCTGCCACATGGGCAAAGCGGGCATTTGCAAGCGCACGTAGCGACGCAATGCGCGCTGGAATTCGTCGTCCACCACGGTGTCTGCAGGGCCACGGCCCCAGGGCGCAGGGTCTGTCCGCTCAATGGCCTGCAACGCCGTCAGCCAAGCAGATGGAGGTCTCGGCGGGACGGGGGCAGGAGACGATGGAGCCTTGGCCAGCGTGCTTGGCTCCGGCGAATCCTGGGGCCGCCATACCAGCTCAGCAGAGAGGCGCAAGCGTGCAACCATCGGATCGCTCGGTTCGCTCAGCTGCTCGGCCGAGGCAAGCTCGTTGTCAGCAAAAGCTTGCCCACCCTCAGGATGCAGAGCTCCGGGTGGCGTGAGCTGCAAGGACATGGTGAGTCGCAGCGGGCTCTCTTCGCCTCGCCCCTGATTCTCCTGCGACTGCGTGGGGACACGCATCCCGGCGGCAAGAAGGGGAGCGGCAGGCCATGCCATGGCAAGGGCCACCGCCAACAAGGTTCGGCTTCGCAAAGGCTTCATACGGTAACAACGTCCTGCATGGCGGGCGGCGGAGCGGACGCGGGCGCCAACTCTGCCTGCTGGAAAGAAATGGCTTCCTCCAAAGTGTGCTGGTCCAACCAGCCTTGCTCCAGCAATATGCGGCCCAGTGGCCGCCCCAAATCCCTTTGCATGACCAGCGCCTGCTCCAGATGTACGGCATCAATGGCGCGCCAAGACAACAGCACCTCGCCCAGTCGCTGGCGATGGGACTCCAGTTGATCGGCAGACGGGAAATCGTGCATTGTCTTGTCCCAGAGCAGCCGGGTGCCGAGAATTTTGTGGGAGAGAAACAAACGCCAAGCCCGCGCCGCCGCCATGGCGTTGATGAAATTCCCGATGACCATGCGCGGGATAGAGAGCAAACCATGCTCCCAGCCATACATCTTCCCCACGAAATAGGCCCGCTGCACCACGCGCAGCAGCAAGGCCACTGCGTTGAGCCCCATGACTGTCATGAACCAGCCGTTGGTATGGAACAAGGAGGGGTAATACACCGTCCACCAGCCGAGCAAGTCTGCGGCATAAAACAAAAGAAAATTCAACATCAAAACGTAGCCAAGGATCGCCACGAAGGCAGTGACCAAGCCTTTGCGATCTCGAAACAACAAGTATTTGGTGGCCAGGGAGCCTGCCCAGCCCACTTGCTGCCAGCCCTGCAGGCCAATACCAATGGTCCAGCGCGCCTTCTGGCGATAAGCAGCGCGGAAGGTATCCGGAAAGAATTCGCGCACCCCCAAAGGCATCTGAATCGAACCGATCTTCTCGCGTCCGAGACCAAACCATGCGGTACGGCGGGTCAAATAGTCCACGTCGAATTTGCCAAAAATCTGTTTCATCCCCATCCGACTGAGCCGGGCACCAATGTCGTAGTCTTCCGTCAGACTCTCCACATTGAAAGGCTCGTTATGCGACGTCGCCGCCAACAGCTGCATCGCACTGTGGGAAAAGCAGGTACCGACCCCGGCCGATGGAACCATGTTGGAAAGGCTCTCGCGCACGACCAGATCCTTGCTGTGCCACTCGGCGAACTCATCCATGTAGGTACCCGCTACCAGTTCAAACCAGCTGCGCTCGAGCGAAGTCACCGGCAGTTGGATGAAATCCATCCGCGGCAGCAGGTAGTTGTAGTACTTCAGCTCCAGCGGGTGAAGCACGTCTTCGCTATCGTGCAGTATGAAACCAGCAAAGGTATGGGACTGGATACGCTCCTGTTGAAAGGCGGCCTGCACAATCCAGTTGAGACAGTCGGCCTTGCAAGTGGGCCCGTCGTGCGGCACCTCCACACGCACCAACTGCCGATAGCGCCTGCGCATACGCTCGACTTCCTCGATGGTGCGGTGATCGTTGCGGTAGGTGCCCACAAATATCGTGTAATTCCGATACTCAAGCGTTGATACCATGTTGCTGAGCATGGGCGCGATGACATCAAATTCCAGCCATGCCGGGACCATGATGGCCATGGGCTGCTCGGGGTGCTCCCGCAGCTGCTCGGCCGTCAGCCGCTTGTATTGGCGCCGCACTACCAACGAGCGGTAGCTCTCGCGAACCCAGTACCAGGCATCGATGAACAGATCGTCGATGCTGGAGAGCAGGATGATCACGCTGACCGCCGCGGTCAATATCTCAAGACTGCGGTAGTAGTCGGCAAAAAGGTAGGGCCAGTACAGCGTGAACATGCTGAGCAATCAGTAGAAAATGCGCACGCTTACGAAGACTTCCTGCGGCTGCGCCTGATGCGATAGGCCCAGACAACCAACAGCAACAGCACCAGGAGCGCGACGCTCACCAGAGGCACGCTCCAGGACAGATAACGCCGCCATTCGTAGAAGGCGCTTTCGCCTGCCCGAGGAGGCTGGCTCGCCGACGGGTTGCTGCTATCCACCCAGCTCACTGGACCCTCAGCGCCGATCAGAGCGATATCCCCGCGGTTAAGTACGAAGGGCTTGTCCTGCGTTGCAGTCTGTGCGCCCAGCGGCTGCCAAAGGAGACCCGGCTGCGCATGCGCACTGGTCACCTCGACGGCGCTCAGGCGCGCCAAACCATCGACATCGATCCAAGGAGCCTTTTTCCCGTTGATTCGCAGTTGTGCGTCCTTGATCACAACTTTCGAACTGGCGCCATCCACTGGCACCTGCATGGCCAGAAAGGGACGGCTCGGCGTGAACGCCTGGCCTTGCGCTGCCACCACAAACTCGGCGCGTATGGGCGTGACGCCTGCCGCCACGGCCATGCGAACGACGCGCATCAAACTTGCGGGCGCGTCTGCCAGATAGGCTTCGGGAACGATGATCTGCGGCGTGCCTGACATCAGGGGAAGCAATCCGACGAAGGTGCCATCGGGTTCCGAATCACCACCGCGCACGTAGCTGGTGGGCAGCACGTTCACCGGAAATGCCTGCGGTGTTTCGTTGCAGTCATTGGAATAGGGCTGGCGCTGGAAAGATACGCGCACCACATTTCTCAGTCCGAGCGCATAGCCCGGAATGCGCGCGTCGAGACGCTCGGGACGCCCATCGGCCTGAAGGCGTTTGGCCGAGAGCAACACGTTGTTCCAGAACACCGACGCCACCGGGCGGGTAGATGAAGCGCCGGGTGCTGCGGCCACGTCCACCACCAGATCGGACGGCATCCGGCCATTGACCGCCACCGCTCCCAGCGGAATGGTGGCCGTCCAGTCACCCCGCGCCAGCACATCGAAACTCGCATCGCCGCCACCGAGATTGGTCAGGCGAATAGCCGAGCCGTCGAGCACGTCGGGCGCATTGGCCTCTGCCACCGTCACTTCGCGCGTGGTCATGGCGCTGCGCCAGACGTCGGAGAAAACGCCTGCGGCCTTTGCGCCAGCATCTTCTGACACCACGATCACCGGACGTGCCCCTAAGGTCGCCAGACGAATCGAATGCGATGGCAGGGCTCCTGCGGCCACCGCTGTCTGCAAACTGCGCCAGCTTGCGAAAGAACGCGCCGCATCAGCGTCACCGCCCAGTTGAGCGCCTAGCGCATCAAGGGCAGCAGCAATTTCCTGTTGCAGAGCGGTGTCGACTACAGCGATGTCGCCGGTAGCAAGCGAAGAGCCCAGCACCACCAAAGCACCCACCTCGGCGGCATCCTTGAGCACGTATTTGGCATTGCCTTGTGCAAGACCGGCGAAAGCCGGCAGGTTTGCCAGTCCAGCGGGCACTTGCCATCCGGTCGTGTCAATCGCATCGCCAGGAGCGGGGAATGACTTCACCACGACACGGCGATTGGCCTGCTCAAGTGCGACGCCAAGTCGCCACGCGGTGTCGTAGCTGGCCTTGCTGACCTTGCGAGACGCAACCATCAGCGTCGGATGCGCCGGCAACGTGAGCCAAGCGTCGGCCAGACTGGTCAGAGCGGCACTGCTGAAACGGTAGTTGAAGCGGGTGTCCGCAGAGACCGACAGCACGTTGCCTGTGGATCGCTCCACTTCGCAAATGCGTTGTCCCACATTGTTCTGCCAGTTCACGCGAAAGCGCAGAAAACCGTTGGTGCGCTGGTTGGTGTCCACCTTCAACACCTGGCTGGCATCGCCTTCAGAGACTTCAATGCGGCGCGAATGTACGGGCCTGCCATTGATGAACAGCACCATCGAAGTGCGCCCCTCTTCGGCCTTGTAGTAGTGGGCGCGGAAGTCAACGGTGGCGTCGGCCAACTTCAGCATCTGGGGGACCGGAAGATAGAACTCCTGGCGACTGTCGAAGCCGCTCAGCAACACGTCGTCTCCGAACCCGAGGTCCGACAGGGAGAAACTGCGGTTGACCCAGGTGTCTCCCTGCAAACGCTGCAATGCGTCGCCTGCGGGACTGGCCAACGCCATCATCGGGGCAGCCAAACTGATGAGCGCCACTAGGCGGGTGAGGCGTTGCGGTCGAGGCAGGCAAGATGGCATGGATGAACTCCGGAAAAAAATACAAGGACGACGAAACTGAATCACAGCGGGCTTCAGGAATGAAATTGAGTGAAAGGCCGTTCGCACAGGGCATCCACAATGCGGCTGCAGGCGCGTCCGTCCCCATAAGGATTGGCGCTTCGGCAAAACCCGGCATAGATGGCCGGGTCGTCCAACAGACGCAATGCTTCGGTCACTATGCGTTCGCGCGAAGTACCCACCAGACACACCGTGCCTGCCGCTATGGCTTCGGGCCGTTCAGTGACATCGCGCAGAACCAGCACCGGTTTTCCCAGCGAGGGCGCTTCTTCCTGGACGCCGCCTGAGTCGGTCAAAATCAGGTATGCACGGCGCATAAGCCAGACGAAATCGATGTAGTCCACAGGGGCAATCAGATGGACATTGGCCTGCCCGCCCAAGGCGTTCTGCACGACATCGCGAACATTGGGATTGAGGTGGACTGGGTAAACAATCTGCACATCGTCGCGCTGGGCCAGATCCTGCAGCGCAGCACAGATATTGCGAAAACCCTCGCCAAAGTTTTCACGGCGGTGTCCTGTGATCAACAGTAGCTTGCGGCGCGCATCGAGCCACCCATAGCGCTCTGCCAGGGAACGCTCCAACGCAGCATCGCTGTCGAGCTTGGCAACTGTGGCAACCAGCGCATCAATCACCGTATTGCCGGTGACCCAGATACGGCCCGACACTTTCTCACTCAATGCAGCGTCGCGCGCTGCGGGCGTCGGCGCAAAAAGCCAAGTGCTCATGGAGTCCACCAGTCGGCGGTTCATTTCTTCGGGATAGGGCGACTGAATGTCCCCGCTGCGCAAGCCTGCCTCGACATGGCCCACACGGATGCGCCGCTGGAAAGCGGCCAGGGCGGCCGCTGCGGCGGTGGTGGTGTCGCCATGTACCAGAACGCAATCGGGCTGCACGCGCTCCAGCATGGCGTCAACCCCTGTGAGCAAGCGCGCAAACAGACCATTGAGGCTTTGATTGGGCTGCATGACATCGAGTTGGTGCTCGGCGCGCAGGTCAAACAAAGCCATGACCTGAGCGAGCATTTCGCGATGCTGGCCCGTAATGCAAAGACTGGTGTCGAAGTGCGGCTCAGCGCGCAGTGCAGCCACCAAAGGAGCCATCTTGATGGCTTCGGGCCGGGTACCGAAAATCGAAACAATGCGCATTCGAGGAGTCAGTTGGTGCGCTCGACCAGTACTGCTCCCTCACAAGGAACCCCACCCGGAAAAACGCCATCAATAAACGTCAGTCGCGCCTTGCGGTGCGGCTGTTTGGGCGGGAACGCTCTGCGGCGTCTGACCCTAGATGCGCCAATGATAGCAATTGTTCTTGATTGAAAGCAAATGTTTTTCGGCGGATTGGCGTACTGAAGCCGAAGTGCGTTGTTGAAATGCGGCGTCACTCGGGAACGCTCGGACTCCTTCGAGAGGCTGCTTCTCTCGCATCTTCACAAAACGAGTTTGCAGCGGACCCAATCAGTCATCCGCCGCACGCACGCGTCAGCGCTGCGGTGCAATCGCCATGTCAATGGCTTGCGCGTTGACAAGTCGATTGGCCTTTCTGGCGGCATCGAATCTGCCTGCTGCAACGGGCAAGCGGAGCAGACGGAACAGTTCAGGTCAAGCTGCGTGCGACACCATCCTGCCAGCGCCAGGCGTCCTGGCACATGCGATCGACGCCATGACGCGCCTTCCATCCAAGCATGCGTTCTGCAAGCGCAGGGTCAGCCCAGCATTGGGCGACGTCGCCGGGGCGGCGCGGGACGATTTGGTAGGGCACCGGGTGGCCGCTTGCACGCTCGAACGCGCTGACCATTTCCAGCACGGACACGGGGCGGCCCGTCCCCAGGTTCAGTGTCAGCAAGCCCGCATGCGCCTGCAGATAGCGAAGGGCTGCCACGTGTCCATCCGCAAGATCACAAACGTGGATGTAGTCGCGCACGCCGGTTCCGTCGGATGTGGCGTAGTCGCCGCCGAACACGCTCAGGCAATCTCTCTGGCCCGCGGCCACTTGCGCCACATAGGGCAAAAGATTGTTGGGAATGTCCTGCGGATCTTCGCCAATCAACCCGCTCTCGTGGGCACCCACGGGATTGAAGTAGCGCAAGCGCGCAATGCGCCAAGCGCCAGGCTCGGCAGCGTCGACATCCGCCAGCACCTGCTCCATCATGAGCTTGGTCCAGCCGTAAGGATTGGTGGCCGAGAGCGGAAAATCTTCGCGGATTGGCAGGATGGCGGGCTCGCCATACACGGTGGCAGACGAAGAAAACACCAGGGTGCGAACGCCAGCCGTCTGCATGGCCCGCAGCAGCGCCACGGTGCCTGCCACATTGTTGTCGTAGTAGCGCAGCGGCTCGCGCACCGACTCACCGACGGCCTTGAGCGCCGCAAAGTGAATCACGGCGCCAATGGGGTGCTCTGCAAACACTTTGGCCAGACAGTCTGGATCACGCACATCGCCCTGCAGCAGCGTGGGTGCTTCCCCAGTAATCGCCGCGACCCGGTCAAGCACCGAGCGCCGGCTGTTGGAAAAGTTGTCCAGCACGATGGCCTGAACCCCTGCGGCAGCCAGCGCCACACAGGTGTGCGAACCGATGTAGCCAGCGCCTCCGGTGACGAGCACCGCGCCGTCTTCTGTCATCTTGCGAGTTCCTTTTCTCCTAAATGCGCCCTAAGCCCCGCGTTGCATGCTGTCTCGTCTGCACTCTCTCGGCAGAACCAAGCATCGCTGGACTCACACAGACGCCGAGGCTAACAGCTTGGGACTCCGTGGCCAGGCAGAAAAACCGATGTGGCTTCGGGAACTGCGCTGCAATGCAAGCTTCGTTCATGGCACCACGCGCACACATAGGGCATCGGCTGAAGCGGCGGATGCCTTGGTGCTGCAGGCTACCCGCCAGATCAAGCCGCAGCATCTCCCCTGAAGTCGACCCCAGACTGCGGTGTCGTCTTCGGCGTTGTCGTCCAGCAGCATCTGCATGCAGACACAGACACCAAAGTGCGGCCTCCAGCACCGATTCCTGCAAGCCAGATAGGCGCAGTTCACGCATGCAGTCCCGAATGGCGCCCCGCTCCAGAGCACGATGCGTCCGGCAGCGCGCAGCTTGTCGATGTGCCGCGTGGTGCCGGCAAAGCGTGCGAAGTCCGGGCGGTTGATCAAACTGAGGCACTTCAGCACCAGCCCAGATACGGACCGCAACCTACAACGCACAGCCGGTAGAGAGCGGCACCGGCGGCGGCGCAAACACAACACCCTCTACGTGAAAACTGAAACATGTTGCGATCCAATGGCGCAGAGCGAGCCTTCGTCAGGCTTTGCACACACCATATAATTTTGGTCTAACAGCTCACACCTTGAAACATTGCCTGGGCGGGAATCGGGCTGTTTTCCGTGTTTTTGAAGAATTTATTCAGCGATGCTCCGTAATCCATCCACCGCAGCGCCCTGGTTTGGCATGCTGTTGGCCTGCGGCTTGGCAAGCCTATCGCCTGCCAGCGCCCAGCAGAAATCAGCCGAAAAGAACATCGTCCCGGTCAGCACTAGCGCCAGCCCAAGCGCAGTGTCGCTGCCCGCGCCGACGGTGGAGAACGTCGCGGCGCTGCCACTGCGCCAATGGAAGAGCAGCTTCAAGAGCCTGGGTCTGCGCAGTCCGCTGACCCTGCGTGGCTTGGAGAGCGAAGGCAGCATCGGCGTGGATGTGCGCCGCGACGAGCTGGTCGAGTCGGCCCGCCTGCATCTGACCTTCACACTGTCGCCGTCTCTGCTGCCGACGCTGTCGCACCTTAAGGTGCTGCTCAACGACGAGCTGCTGCAGACTGTCGTACTCAGCAAGGAGCAGTTGGGCAAGCCGCAAGCGGTCGATCTGGACATCGACCCGCGCTACTTCACGGACTACAACCGCCTTCGCTTTCAGTTCATTGGCCACTACACGATGGAGTGCGAAACGCCGACCCACAGCAGCCTGTGGGCCAGCGTAAGCAACGAGAGCAGCCTGACGCTGGCGCTTCGCCAACTGCCCCAGCGCGACGATCTGGCGCTGCTGCCTGCGCCATTTTTTGACCCGCGCGACAACCGGCCAGTGCGCTTGGCTTTTGTTTATCCGAACCACCCGGACCTGGCGCTTTTGAAAGCCTCGGGCTCGGTGGCCAGCTGGATGGGCATGTTGGCGGGCTACCGCGGCAACGAGTTCGCCACTTTCGAAGACCAGCTGCCCGGGCGCAATGCGGTGGTGTTTGCGACCGATGCGCAGCGTCCGGCCTTCCTGCGCGACCTTCCGCCCATCACGCAACCGACGCTGACGATGCGCACGCACCCCAGCGTGCCGGGCGCCAAATTGCTGCTGGTATTGGGCAAGGACACCGCCCAGCTGCAGATGGCGGCCGATGCGCTGGCGCTAGGCAAGGCCGCACTGTCGGGCACCAGCATGACGGTCACGGCGCTGGAATACCCACCTGCCGCGCGCCCCTATGACGCGCCGCGCTGGATTACCAGCGAACGCCCTGTGCGCTTGGCCGAACTGGTACAAAACCTGTCGGACCTGCAGGTGCGCGGCGCCTCACTGAACGATACGGTGAACATCGCTACACGCATGGCGCCGGACCTGTTCACCTGGAATGCCAAGGGCGTCCCGCTGAACCTGAGCTACCGACACACCCCCGGCAGCGACCTGGACCCCGGCGCACTGAATGTATTCATCAACAATCAGTTCATTCATACCTACCCGCTGGCATCGCGAGGCGACCGCTCCAGCGGCAACAACAAGCTGCTGGTACCGTTGTTCGACGACAGCAACGTGCAGGCCCACTCAGACCTGCAAATTCCCGCTTTCATGCTGGGCAGCGACAACCAGCTGCAGTTTGCCTTTGAAATCCCGCCCAACGACCAAGGCCATTGCCGATCGGTACAGCCCAGCGAGCGCATTGCGGCCATCGACCCCCAATCGACGATCGACTTGACGCGTTTTCACCACTACATCGCCATGCCCAGTCTGGCGGCGTACGCCAATAGCGGTTTTCCGTTTACCCGCGTGGCCGATCTGGCGCAGACCTCGGTGGTCTTGCCCAACCAGCCCACACCGGCGGACATCCAGGTGTATCTGACGGCCGTCGGGCGGATGAGCGCCTCCACCGGCTACCCCGGTACGCGTTTTCAGCTGCTGCCCGCCGCACAGATTGCCCAGGCGCGGGACACCGACATTCTTCTGGTGGCGCAAGGCGATCGCGACGGTGTGCTGGCCCAGTGGCAGAAGCATCTGCCGGCGCTGGTGGCCGCCGGCACGCGCTCAGTGGCGCCTCTGGAGCGGGCGCTCGGCTCGTTCATCCAGTTGTTCCAGCTTGAATCGGAAATCCAGCTGTCGACTTCGGGCGGCAGCACCACGCTGGCGGGCGATGGGCCGCTGGCAGCCATCGTCGGATTTGAATCGCCCTTGAGTGCGGGCCGCAGCGTGGTCGCGCTGACCGCCAGCGACGGCGCGGCAATGGCGCTGATTGGCGCCGGCTTGAACGACGCCGGAAAAGTGCGCCAGTTGCGCGGCGATCTGGGTTTCCTGCGCGGCGAAAACATCGAGAGCTTTCGCGTTCACCCGGTGTATTTCGTGGGCGACTTGCCGTGGTGGCAATGGCTTTGGTTTCATCTGCACAGCCACCCGCTGCTGCTTGCCTTGTTGGGTATTGCAGCCGGTCTTCTGGTGACTTTTGTCGTGTACATCGCACTGCGGGCTCGGGCGGCGCGCCGCTTGAGTGCAGGACATGATTGATCGGCCGCGACGTCGCGGCATTTTGCGCACCGGTCTGGGCAGCCTGCTGGCTCCGTTGCACAGTCTGTCTGTGGAGGCGAAAGACCAGGCGACGCAGCCGACCCAGGTCGCACCCACCGCCCCCGTCTGGCCGGCCTGGAAGTCGTTTCGCGCGCGATTCATGAACGAAGACGGGCGGATTCTCTCGGGCGCCGAAGGCACCGGGCAAACCTACTCCGAAGCGCAGGCCTACGCCTTGTTTTTTGCGTTGGTGGGCAACGACCGCCTGGCGTTCGACAAAATTCTGGCCTGGACGGAAAACAACCTCTGCGCCGGCGACCTGACCGCGCGCCTGCCCGCCTGGCTGTGGGGCAAGCGCCCCGATCGCAGCTGGGACGTGCTGGACACCAACCCAGCCTCGGATGCGGATGTCTGGATCGCCTACGCACTGGGCGAAGCCGGGCGCCTGTGGAACGAGCGGCGCTACCGCGCGCTGGCCGCCTTGTTGGCCGCCCGCATTCTGCGCGAAGAAACTGCCGACCTGCCTGGCCTGGGGCGCAGCCTGTTGCCTGCGCCGACAGGCTTCACTGTCGGACCGAAGCGCTGGCGCCTGAACCCCAGCTACATGCCGCTACAGGTCATGCAGTGGCTGGCCAGCACCCAGCCACAGGCCCAGGCCCAGTGGAGCGCGATCGCAGAAAGCTCAAGGAACATTGTCATTGGCGCTGCCCCCAAAGGCTTCGCTCCCGACTGGACGTTGTACGACGCTGACAAAGGCTTTCTTCCCGACACCGAAGGTGCAGAGAAAGGCCAGGGGGGCTACAACGCCATTCGTGTGTATCTATGGGCCGGCATGCTGCACCCCGATGCCCCGGATCGCCAGCGTGTGTTGCAGGCGCTGGCGCCGATGGCGCGCCAAGTGCGCGACCAAGGTTTTCCCCCGGAATCCATTGACATCCTGAGCGGCAAGGCCAGCGGCCCAGCGCCTTCGGGGTTTTCTGCGGCCATGCTGCCATTCTTGAAGGCGCAAAAGGAAGACGCTGCGCTGCAGGAACAACGCACCCGCATCGATGCACGCCCAGTGCGCCCGGAGGCGTACTACGAACAGGCGCTGGCGCTGTTTGGCATGGGCTGGGACGACGGGGTGTACCAGTTTTCTCCCGCAGGCGATCTGCAGGTGCGGTGGCAGCGCTGATGCCAGCCAACCATTTGCGCGTCGCTGGCTGGGGGGTGCTGGCCGCCGTGTGTCTTGCGAGTCTGCCTGTGCAAGCGCCAGCGCAAGTCCAAGTGGCACCCGACGTGCAGACCGAGCTGCTGCGTGGAGCGCAGCTTTGGGCGTCAAAGGATCGACCCGACTTGGCGCGCCAGCTGATTGAAAAACTGCTGCTGGGCGACCCCTATTTGCCTATTGGACTGGCCACCCTTGGCGAGCTGGCACTGCGAGAAAACAAGACCGAGGAAGCCCAGCGCATCTTGGGCCTCCTGCGCACCCGACACCCGCAAGACCCTCTGACGCAAGAGCTGGCAACGCTGGTACGGGTGTATGGACCGGAGCGTGAGAGCCTCGCAAAGATGCGCCTGCTGGCGCGCGCTGGACGCAAGGAAGAGGCGGCAAGCATGGCGCGCACGCTGTTTCCAAAAGGTCCACCGGCCTTGGGGAAACTTGCGCTGGAGTATTTCCAGATTGTCGGTGCCAGTTCAGGCGACGCTGCACTGGCTCAGAGCCAGCTCGATCGCCTCTACCAACAAACAGGCGAATCGCGCTATCGGCTCGCCCTGCTGGACATGCAATTGGCGCAGGGCACGCGCGCTCAGACGATTCTGCCTTCTCTAGAGGCACTGGCTGAGGAACCGGATGTGGATCCGGTGGCGCTGCAGAACCTGTGGCGCCGCGCCCTTGATCAGCAAGGGAACAACGCTGCGGGGCTGCGTTCCGCGCAGCGCTTCTTGCGCCGCTTCCCCGACAACACGGCGATGGTGGAGCGCTTGGCGGCACTGCAGCAAGCGCAGGAGCGGGCACAGCAGCGCGCACGCGACCCGGCCAATATTGCACGCAAAGCCGCATTGCGCGCCCTGGACCAGGGCAACGTCGCACTGGCCGAAGAACAATTGCAGACTGTTTTGTCGCTTCGCCCACGCGATGCCGAGAGCATTGGCAACTTGGGGCTAATTCGCCTGCGCCAAGGGCAGCATGCCCAGGCACAAGAGCTGCTGGGGCAGGCATTTGCGCTGTCGGGCAAGCAGCGCTGGTCCCAGCTGCAGGGCACAGCGCGCTTTTGGGGCCTGCTGCGCCAAGTCGATGTTGCTCTGGAGAAGAATGAGCTCGGCACCGCCGACGCCTTGGCGCAAAAGGCGTTGGCGCTGCAGCCCGAAAGCCCCGAGGCGCTCGGCGCCCTGGCCGGCATTCGCGCCCTGCAAAACGCGCTGCCACAAGCGCAAGCGCTGTACCAGCAGGCGCTGCGGCAGGAAGCCGACAACACCAGTGCGCTCACAGGGCTGGCCAACGTGTACGTGCGCAGCGGCCAGAGCGACAAGGCCATGGCACTTCTCGAACGCGCTGCTGCCAACGACACGGCCCTGGCCGGCAAGTTGGCGGGCACGCGGGCAGACCTGCTGCAGGAGCAGGCGCGCACGTTCCTGCAGGCGCAGCGCCCCAGTGCAGCTCTGCGCGCTCTGGAAAGTGCGGTCGCACTGGCGCCCGATGAGCCTTGGATCCGCCACAGTCTTGCGCAGCTGTACGTGCGCTTGGGCCTACCCCGAGAGGCTCTGAGCGCTATGGACGAAGGCATTGCCCGCACTCCACAGGCCGAGCCCATGCGCTACGCGCGCGCACTGATTCGCAGCTCCTTGGACGATGAGGCCGGTGCGCTGTCCGACATGCAGCACATTGCGCCCGAAAACCGAAGCGAAGGCATGCAGGAACTGGTGCAGCGTGTTTCGGTGAATCGACTAATCGCGCAAGCGACCGGCACCCAAACTCACGCCAACGCAGCTGCAAATGCCGACGCGCTGCAGCGCGCCGAAGCACTGGCGCGCAACGATGCAGGTCTGTTGTACGCCGTAGCCAATGCCTGGTTCAAACGCGGCCAACCTGCGCAGGGCGTGGCGGTATTTGATCGACTGGAAAAGCGCTCCGGACCCTTGCCCGCCCCGGTGCAGCTCGACCACGCGGCCTTGCTGCAGCGCGCGCAGCAGAACGAAGCGGTAGCGCAGCGGCTGCCGAAGCTGCTGACCCAGCGGAACTGGAACACTTCGCAGGAAGCGCAATTGCTCAACCTGTATGCCACCCACCAAGAACGCCTGATCGAGCGCCAGCGCGCCGAAGGCCGCCTTGAGCAGGCGGTGCAAAGTGCGCGCGCGCCTCTCCCAGAAATCGACAGCAGTCGCAACACGCCGCAAACTGCATTGCAGCGGCGCCGCGTGCAAGCGCAGTTGCTGGCAGCAGCAGCGCAATACTCGGACGCCGGCAGCTTGCTGCAGCCGCTGGTAGCGCAACTGCCGGAAGACGCAGAGCTGCGCATGGCCTTGGGCGATGCACTTGCCCGCCAAGGGCGCACAGCAGAAGCCACCGTGCAGGCACGCTGGCTGGCGCAGCACCTGCCAAGCACGGAACCCGTTCAGCAGCTTGCCCTGCTTCGACTGTGGCAGCGCGCGGGCCAAATGCAGGAAGCGCGCGCCCTGTCGATGCGCTTGCTTGATGCAGCGCCAGCCGATACCGACGTGCTGCTGCACGCGGCGCGGCTGGAGCGCTCCGAGCGCCACTACGCGCAGGCCGTAGCGCTGTTTCAGCGCGCCTGGACACAAGAGGCGCGCACGGTCGGCAATGTGTCCGCTCCAGACATCGCAGCAACGCCAGCGCCGACCCTGGCCAGTGAGGCTCCGCCAGACACGCCGCTCGCTCTGGCTTTCAGCCTGCGCCTGTCTGTGCCGGGCACTGCCTCGCTGGGCGGCGCAAAGGCGGGCACCGTCGCGGCGCCGGCCAATACTGTTGGCCCAGGCGACAGCCGTTCCTTCCTGCAAACGCCGCTGATACTGACCTACAGCTTGCAACTGGCATCGCCCGAAATTGCACCTATGCAGCCAGGGGCCGCCACCGGCAACGAAGCGCTCGACAAGATTGGGTCGGAAATCAAAGCCATTGAGGCACGCCGCCAGGCCTGGATTGAAGTGGGTCAGCAGACTCTGCAGAAGAACGCCACCGAAGGCATTTCCAGCCTCCACGGCTGGGAGCGGCCACTGGTCGCGTGGATACCCCGGGGCTATGACGGGCATTATTTCCTGCACGCCGACCAAGTGCGGCTGGACGCAGGCGAACTGCCTGCAGACCGCAATGCTGCGCTGAACTATGGGCAAGTGGCGGCGTGGCCGGCCAACGACTACCGCCTTTTGAGCGGGCGCCAACGCGGCTCGGGCAGCAATCTCGGCTTCGGCTTTGTCGGCGATACGCTGGAATGGGACATTGGCGCCACCGGCATTGGCTTTCCGGTGACCAACTTGGTAGGGGGAATCGCCCACAGCGACAGCAAGGATGGCTTCAACTACAAGCTGGCCGTTTCGCGCCGTCCCCTCACCGGCAACCTGCTGACCTACGCCGGCGCCCACGACCCCATCACAGGCCAGATCTGGGGCGGGGTGGTCGCCACGGGCGTTTCGGCCCGTGTGGCCACGGATCTGGGCCCGTACAGCACCTCAATGAGCGCAAGCTATGCCTTGCTCACTGGGCTCAATGTGCGCAACAACACTCGTCTGCAACTGCGCATGGCAGCGGACCGCGACGTCTGGCAGTCGAGCCACAGCAGCGTCAACCTCGGACTGGCGCTGTCTGCCTGGCGCTTTGGCCACGATCTGTCCGAATTCAGCTGGGGCCATGGTGGCTACTACAGTCCGAACAGCTACGTCTCCTTGGCGCTTCCGCTTGAGTGGAGCGGACGCAAGGGTGCGCTGACGTGGCTGGTGCGCGCTGCCGTGTCGGTGTCGCACAGTTCCAGCGCGGCCTCGGACTTCTTTCCAGGAAACCCTGGCTTGCAGCTCCAAGCCGGAGGCCTCGGAACGCTCCCGGTGTATGCCGGCAGTCGCAGCTCCGGTTTTGGTCGCTCTTTTCGCAGCGCGATTGAATACGACGTAGCGCCGCAACTGACGCTGGGGGCCCAGCTCGATCTGGATCGCTCCGCCTACTACGCTCCCACCAGCCTGCTGTTCTATCTGCGCTACCGTTTTGACCCGGTGCGGGCAGTGGCTGAAAACCGCCCGCGTCCGGTGCAACCCTATTCCAGTTTCTGAGATGCCTGCTACTTCTGCCCAGGGGCCGTCCCGCACATCAACGCCGCAGCGGGGGTTTTTTCGCACCTTGCGCCTGCTCGTCCGCCCCCCGCGCCGGGACGTGCGGCCAGGAGCCGCGTCTGGGCAATCGATGGGGCTGGGGGTCGGTCCGCTTCCCGACCAGACGGAGCGCCTGCCGCATGGCGTCCCGGCAGCACTGGTAGCGCGCGATGCCCGCAGCGCAGCGCTTTGGTTTCCGGCGGTGTTGGTCGACGCCGTGGCGGTCGGCACCGTGTTCTTGCTGGCGCCCAATACGCGATGGGCGGACCAATTGCTTGAGCACGTAGCGCTCCGCAGTGCGCATGCGCAAGGGAAGCTGGTGATATGGGTGCGCACGCCTGGACTGCAGCCTCTTCTGCGCACACGCGGGCTGCGTCCCTTGTTCGAGGAGTTGCACAGCGCTGGCCTGCGCCCGCACCACGCCCTTTTCGTGATGGACGCGCAGGCGCTGTTTGCCGATCTGGATGTCCTGCGGCTGCAGCGGGTCGGTGATGAACTCCGCCTGTGGTGCCTGGAACGCACCCAAGCTGTTGTGCTCGGCTTTGGTCCACAGGCAGCCGAGGAAAACGACGCGATTGCCGCCGCCCAGACCGATCTATTGCCGATGCTTCGCAACCTGTGCAACATGACGCTGCACATTGCCACTTTGAACGCCAGCACAGAACTCATCACCTTGTATTTTGAGCGTTGGAACAGTGCCGGCGGTGCCGTGTTTCAAACCGGCTTTGGCCTCGCCTTGGATGCGCAGACGCAACAATTGCGCTACGCAGGAAGCCGCACCCAGGGCGACACGGTGGTCGAAGCGCCCGATCAACGGGCAGTCATCGCTACCCGCGCTGCGGTTGCCCAGCAGCCCGGCGTGCCACGGCACTGGCACGTTGTGGAAACGCTGGAGGAGCTGGAACTGGCTGCGGCGCAAAGTATTGGCGCCACCGTGCTGCTGGATGCCGGCAACAGCAGCGAATTTGAAGAGCGCGCGCGCCTGGTGCACCACCTGCGCCTGACCCGCCCACCAACGCTCAAGATCGTGGTGCGCGAGAGCACGGGCAAGCTGCGCTCGCACAGCGAGCAGGCGCTGCTGCAACTGGGCGCGAATGCCGTGTTCTACCGAGAGCTCGGATTCTCGCGCCTGCTGCAGTTGCTGCAGGACATCCACAACCAAAGCTATGTGCACCCGGTAAGCGCCGACTACCAGAAGGCTTTGGGCGCCTTCATGCCGGTGCCTTGCCGGGGCTACCAAAGCGCGCCAGCATTTTCCCGATTGGTGCGCACCATGTTGGCCCGCACCCAGGACATCGGCCTGGGCCACAGCGTGGTGCGCTTGGACATTGCGCCGCAGATTGCACACCTCACTGCCTTGCGTGCCTGCCATATGTCGCGCGACGGAGACTTGGTCACGGCAAGCCACAGCGCCGTGTATGTCTTCCTGTTTGCCTGCCGGGAACCGGACATCGAGTCTGCCCTTCAGCGCGTGTTCGATGTGCCAGTAGCGCAACTTTTTACCGCCCAAAGCACCGACGGCTCTGCAGCCGGCATTCGCACCCTGCTCGAGGGCCTCGACATTGCCGCACGCCAGGGCTTGCCCGACTACAGCCTTTTGCTGGCTCCGACCGCATTGGCATCGCAGGCAACATCCTCTTCCCAGCCTGACGTTGCCGCGGCACCGCTCGCGCAAGGAGCCACGACGCCGCTGCGGCCATCGGCGCTTCCACCGTTCGAAACAACCGGGCTGAGTGAGCCAGCTCCAGCTGCCGCGCAGCGACCAAGCTTGCGCGCCCGGCCGATCGGCCAGCGCCGCAGCCACTGGCCTGCGCCCTGAAAGCACGCCATGAACATCTTCAGCCTGTTTCTGTATGTGGCCATGGGTGCCGCCCTGGCGGGGGCCGGCATTGTCCTGCTGCAGCGCAGGCGGCGACGCACGCTGCGTTGCATAGCGCCCTATCTTCCGGCTGCAGCGGGCAGCGCGCCACAGGCGCCCAAACCATGACGGTCGCATCCATCCAAAACATTGCCGTCGTTTCGCCCCTAGGGGGAAGCGGTCGCACCACTCTGGCTGTGCACTTGGCCACGCTGCTTGCAGAGCGTGCCACGCCCTGCCTTGCAATTGATCTCTGCGCACAAAATATGCTGGGACGGCACCTCGGCATGCAGGAGGCAACCGACGCCGGTTGGGCTGCACTGGCCGCCCAGCAGCAGTGGTGGGGCCCGGCTGCGCTGCGCAACTCGGACGGCGTGGACCTGCTGCCCTTTGGTGCAGCCACCACGTCAGAGTTGGAAATATTGAAGCGCGAATGGGCGTTGACGCCACGTTGGCTGCGCGACCGACTGGACGCTTTAGACATGCCCCAAGGCACCACGGTGTTGCTCGATACCCCGCAGTGGCCTGCGCCGCTGGCCTGCCAGGCACTGAGTTCGGCGCACATCGTGCTGATCGTTCTGGAACCATCGGCGCGCGCCTGCCACGCACAGCCGCTGGTGGCGCAGGCATTGGCGCAGGCGCCGGCGGATGCCCAATGCGCAGTGGTGATCAACCGTGTCGACCCGCACCGCCCTTCCCAGCGCAGCGCGCTGGAAGCGCTGCGCACCCAGTGGGGGAATTTGCTGCTGCCTTACCTGGTGCACGAGGACGAGAACATCACCCAGGCGTGCGAGCACGCCACCAGCGTCACCAAGTACACGCCGCGCTCGCAGTCTGCGCACGACCTGCAAGGCATTGGTCAATGGCTGTTTGAGCAATTGCCGACGCAGCAACAGCGTTCGCTTATTCCCTGATATGAGCACGCCAGCCACGCCCATCCCCGCCACCGTTCCGGCACCCGCAAACATGCTGCGTCGGTTTCAGGCCGCGCTGGCACGGCAGCTCGAGGTGCCCGGCAACGCCCCGTGGTGGCTCTGGCTGTGGCGCCTGTTCGTGCGCCCGAAATCGGCGGCTGGCGGGTTTTTCTCCAGCATGGCAGCAACCCTCTTGGGTCTCTTGCGGCCCTTGGGTAGGCTGTTGGTTTGGCTTTTCAAAACTACGGGAATGCTGCTGTATGCAGCAGCTTGGCCGATTCGCATAGCCATGGCCGCCCTGGACAAACTGGCATTGCACATCAACGTCAGCGCTGCAGGCCGCTTGGCAGATCGGTACATGGCGCCGGCGTTGGCCTGGCCCGGAGTGCAATGGCTGGTCCTGGGCATCGGCGCGCTGGCGGCAGTGGTCGTGATGACGACGCCCTTCAGCTGGGTGGGTCAGGCCCTGTTTCTGGTGCTGGCGTGGGCACTTGCGATGGTCTTGCGCAGGCTGCCCGGGCGTTACCCAACGCTGATGCTGGCGACGCTGGGCCTGCTGGCCATGGGGCGCTACGCCTGGTGGCGCTTGACCGCTACTCTGGATTTTGATTCGCCTATTGAGTCGGCCCTCGGGTATGGGCTGCTGCTAGCCGAGGCCTACACCTGGCTGGTGGTGGTTTTTGGCTTTATTCAAACCGCCTGGCCGCTGCAACGCCCAGCTGCAGCCATCAGTGGCCCGCCGCACGACTGGCCAAGCGTGGACGTCTTCATTCCAACCTACAACGAACCGCTCAGCGTAGTGCGCGCCACGGTCTTGGCAGCGCTGGCTCTGGACTGGCCTGCCGACAAGCTGAAGATATTCATTCTGGACGACGGGAAGCGTGAGGAGTTTCGCGCCTTCGCCGAATCGGTGGGGGTTGCCCACATCACCCGCAGTGACAATCGCCATGCCAAAGCGGGCAACCTCAACCATGCATTGGGTCTGACGCATGGCGAGTTGGTCGCCATCTTTGACTGCGACCACATTCCCACCAAATCCTTTCTCACTCGGGTGGTCGGATGGTTCCAGCGCGATCCGAAGTGCGCCATGGTGCAGACACCACACCACTTTTTTTCGCCCGACCCCTTCGAGCGCAACCTGGGCACGTTCCGGCGTGTGCCGAATGAGGGCGCGCTCTTTTACGGCCTGATCCAGGACGGCAACGATTTTTGGAACGCGACGTTCTTTTGCGGCTCGTGCGCCGTGATTCGGCGCGGCCCTCTGATGGAAGTCGGCGGCATCGCCGTTGAAACAGTCACCGAAGACGCCCACACCGCCCTCAAGCTGCATCGCCTGGGATACAACACGGCCTACATCAGCCGCACTCTCGCCGCGGGCTTGGCCACGGAGAGCCTTTCCGCGCACGTGGGCCAGCGCATTCGCTGGGCCCGGGGCATGGCGCAAATCTTTCGCACCGACAACCCGTTTACCGGGACCGGCCTGAGCCTGTGGCAGCGCATTTGCTACGCCAATGCCATGCTGCACTTTTTCTTCGGACTGCCGCGCCTGGTGTTCCTGACGGCACCGATGGCGTTCCTGTTCTTCGAGTGGCACATCATCAACGCCGGCGCCATCATGATTGCGCTGTATGTGCTCCCCTATCTGCTGCAGACGAACATCGCCAATGCCCATGTGCAGGGCAAATACCGCCACACCTTCTGGGCGGAAGTCTATGAAACTGTGCTCGCTTGGTATGTGGCTTGGCCGACCACAGTAGCGCTCATCAACCCCCGCATTGGCAGTTTCAACGTCACCGCCAAGGGGGGCTTGGTTGCCGAGCCGTATTTCGATTGGACCATTTCACGCCCTTACACACTGTTGGTGCTGCTCAATTTTTTGGCGTTCGGGATCGGTTTGGTCCGGCTCTTTTTCTGGAACACGCACGAGCCGGCAACGGTTTTCATGAACCTGCTTTGGACCACCTACAGCATCCTGATGCTGGGGGCGGCATTGGGTGTTTCCTCCGAGTCGCGCCAGGTGCGGCGCATGCACCGCGTCAGCACGCGGCTGCCCGCTACGCTGTTTCTCGACGACGGACAGGTTTTGAACGCCAAGTGCGTGGATTTCTCCATGACCGGTGTGGGATTGCAACTGGGCCCGGGCGCGCCCTTGGCGGTAGGGCAGAAGGCGGCAGTGGGCTTGTGGCATGGTGATACCGAATGCGCGTTTCCCGCCACGGTAGTGCTTGAGCGCAGCAGCGGCGAAGTCGGCCTGCAGTTCGATACCCTGACCAAAAGACAGCAAATCGATCTGGTGCAATGCACTTTTGCCCGCTCGGATGTCTGGCAAGACTGGAGCGAGAGCCACGACGTTGACCGCCCGCTGCACGGACTGCAAGAAATCGCACAGCTCGGTCTTCGGGGCTACCGCACTTTCTGGAAAATATTGACCGACAACTTGCTGCAGGTCGCTGCGCGCACGGTGCGCTGGCGTCGACTGCCGATGCGTTGATTCCATGCATTACTGGAACCTGTATTTCCTGCTCAAGGTCGCGCTTTTCTATCGCGGCTACTTGGGTTTTCACTGGGCATTGAACCTTGCCCTAGGCGCAGCACTGGCCTGGCCACTGACACAGGGGCGCTGGAGGCGGCTGCGCAACGTGCTGGCCGTTCCGGCGGCGCTGGCACTGCTCTACCACGACTCCTTTTTGCCACCCCCTGCCCGCGTACTTTCACAAGCCCAGGCACTGCTTGGCTTTAGCGCCGACTATTGGTGGGAACTGTTGCAGCGTGTCTGGAGTCCAGCGCTGGCAGGGGCGATGGTGGCCATCGTCTTCGCCTATTCTTTGTTGGCGCGGCGCATCCGATTTGCCACCCTGGCTCTGGCTGGCATTCTGAGCGTGCCAATCGTCTCCCACCTGTCCGCTGATCCAGCAGAAACCATCGCGAACAGCGCCACAGCCACCGCCGATGGCCAACCCACCACTCCGGACGGGCTGCTGAAGACTTTCTATGCTGCGCAAAGCCGGTTGCACCTGCAACTGCAACGCAGCGAGACCGCCGCTGCGCCGTTTGACATTGTCGTGCTGCACGTGTGCTCCCTCTCTTGGGACGACATGGCGTTTGTCGGGATGCGCCAGCACCCACTGCTGCAACGCTTTGACGTGGTGTTTAGCAACTTCAACAGTGCGGCCAGCTACAGTGGGCCGGCTTCGCTGCGCCTGCTGCACGGCACCTGCGGGCAGCAGGCGCATACGCAAATCTACGACAGCGAAGAGCCCTCCTGCTATGTGTTCCCGAGCTTGGAAAAACTCGGCTACCAAACCCAAGCCCTGCTCAACCACGACGGTGTGTATGAAGGCTTTGGTGCTACCTTGGAGGAAAAGGGCGGCTTGGCTGGCAAGTTCCTGCCCAACCAGAACGCAGCCGTGCACATGCAAAATTTTGATGGCTCGCCGATCTACAACGACTACGCGCTGCTCTCGCAGTGGTGGCAAAAGCGCCTGAGCCAAGGCGGCGCGCCAGTGGCGCTGTACTACAACACCATCTCGCTGCACGACGGCAACCGCGTGCCGGGCATGACTTCGCGCAGCAGCCTCGATACCTACAAACCACGCCTGATGCAACTGCTGACAGACCTTGATCGCTTCATCAGTGATCTTGAGGCGGCGCAGCGTCCGGTGGTGCTGGTGCTGGTGCCCGAGCATGGCGCCGCCCTGCGCGGCGACAAGATGCAGATTTCAGGAATGCGCGAAATCCCCAGCCCGAACATCACGCTCGTTCCTACAGCAGTCAAACTGATCGGTCTGAAGAATTCTGCCGCCGGCGACGCTGGCACTTCAAACGCACCCTTGGTGGTGGACACGGCCATGAGCTATCTGGACCTGTTTACGCTGTTGGGCGACTGGCTGGCCGACAGCCCCTATGCCGCCCAGCCGCTGAAAAGCTTGGCCGAGCGCGTCGCAAAACTGCCAGGGACGCGCTTCGTGTCGGAAAACGCCGATGTCATTACGATGCGCAACGAAGCTGACCAGTACCTTCTGAAATCCGGCAACGACCCCTGGATCCGCTACACACCCTGAGGCGCCGGTCCACTGAGCAAGACGATTGTTCAGCCGTTCAGCGCATCGGCGCGTGCCTGGGCGGCGGCAAAGTCGAGGTCACCCGAATAGATGGCGCGCCCGCAAATCACACCCTCCACGCCTTCGCTCTCCACGGCGCACAGCTGCTCGATGTCCTGCATGTTGCTCAGGCCGCCCGAGGCGATGACAGGAATGGTCAACGCCTGGGCCAGCTTCACGGTGGCGTCGATGTTGATTCCCGAGAGCATGCCGTCGCGGCCAATGTCGGTGTAAATGATGGATTCAACGCCCCAGTCCTCGAACTTCTTGGCGAGGTCCACCACTTCGTGGCCGGTGAGCTTGCTCCAGCCGTCGGTGGCCACCTTGCCGTCCTTGGCGTCCAGGCCGACGATGATGTGACCGCCAAACGCCGAGCAGGCGTCTTTCAGGAAGCCAGGGTTTTTCACCGCCGCCGTACCGATGATGACGTAGCGCAGGCCACCATCAATGTACTTTTCAATGGTGTCCAGATCGCGGATCCCACCGCCCAACTGCACCGGAATATCTTCTCCCACCGCTTTCAGGATGGATTTGATCGCCGCATGGTTCTTGGGCTTTCCCGCAAAAGCACCATTGAGGTCCACCAGATGCAGCCGGCGCGCGCCCGCGTCCACCCAGCGCCTGGCCATGGCCGCCGGGTCTTCCCCAAAAGTGGTCGATTGGTCCATGTCGCCTTGCTTGAGGCGAACGCAGTGGCCGTCTTTCAGATCGATGGCAGGAATGAGCAGCATGGTGGTCTAAGGGAAGAAGCGGTGCCGGGAGGCGGAGAGAACAAAGAGACTGCGGAGAAACAATGCGCTTGCAGCGGACTCACGGGTTCCACTGCAAAAAGTTGCGATAGAGCCTAAGCCCCTGGTCAGCACTCTTTTCGGGGTGAAACTGCGTGGCGAAGATGTTATCGCGCGCAATGGCTGCGGCAAAGGCTTCCCCATACTGCGCCTCTCCGGCACAGTGCGCGGCGCTGGCCGGGCGGGCATAAAAGCTGTGCACGAAATAGAAGTAGCTGTTGTCAGGTACTCCGTCCCACAGCGGGTGCACGGCGCCTGCGTGTGGCACTTGGCGAACTTGGTTCCAGCCCATTTGCGGCACTTTGAAGCGGCTGCCGTCCTGCTGCAGGCGGCCCGCCAGATCAAAGCGCAGCACCTCCCCCGGAATCAGCCCGAGGCCAGTGGTGTCGCCTTCAGCGCTGTGGTCCAGCAGCATCTGCATGCCAACGCAGACACCAAACAGCGGCTTGCAGGCAGCCGCTTCCAGCACCGATTCCTGCAGCCCCGATTCGCGCAGCTCACGCATGCAGTCGGGCATGGCGCCCTGCCCCGGCAGCACGATGCGCGCGGCAGCGCGCACGTCTTCGGGCCGCGAGCTGACGATCACCTGCCAGCCGCTGCCCTGCGCTGCCGCCTGCACCGCCTGGGACACGGAGCGCAGATTGCCCATGCCGTAATCCACCACCACCAGCGTTTTTGCTTCTATATTCATAGCTGCTTGCGCTCTATTCTTA
>JBATPF010000360.1:0-9721 GCA_049291355.1 Giesbergeria sp. | reverse complement strand
ACGCCAAGCTGCATACGCGCTGCGGCATGGGCGCCTGCCAGGGCCGCATTTGCGGCGCGGCCGCGCAAGTGCTGTACGGCTGGAAGCCGCAGCCCGCACGGCACCTTCTTTCACCCGCACGCATCGCCACACTGGCCGACGCCGGCAGCGAACCCTCTCAAGAAAGTATTCCCCTGACATGACCTCCACGTCCCCCGATTCCCCCGCCATGGTGCACATCCCCGAAGCAGAACTGAGCGCCACCGTCCAGCGCGCCCTGGCCGGCATGGGGCTATCCGACGCGCATGTCCAAGCCATTGCCCGGGTGATCGTGGCCGGCCAGCGCGATGCCTGCCAGTCGCACGGGGTCTACCGCCTGATCAGCTGCTTTGACGCCGTGCGCGCGGGAAAAGTCAAGTTGGACGGAGAGCCCACCGTGAGCAGCACGGGCGGCCCCATCGTGCAGGTGGATGCGCAGTTCGGCTTCTCGCCGCTGGCTTTTGAGCGCGGCCTGCCCGCGTTGGTGGAAGCCACGCGCCGCCACGGCCTCGGCGCGCTGGTCATCCGCCAGTGCTTTCACTTCTCGGCGCTGTGGCCGGAGATTGAAGCCATCACCGCGCACGGCCTGGCAGCATTGGCGCTCACCCCCAGCCACGCGTGGGTGGCACCTGCGGGCGGCAAAAAACCCCTTTTCGGCACCAACCCAATCGCCTTTGGCTGGCCACGCCCCGGCCCCTATCCCTATGTGTTTGACTTCGCCACCAGCGCCATCGCGCGCGGCGATCTGGAGTTGCACCGCCGTGCGGGAAAAGCGCTGCCCGAAGGCTGCGGCGTGGATGCTGCGGGTCAGCCGTCCACCGACCCGGTAGAGATTGCACGCGGCGCCATGCTTGCCTTTGGCGGGCACAAGGGCTCGGCACTTGCCACCATGGTGGAGCTGTTGGCTGGCGCCCTGATTGGCGACTGGACCAGCCGCGAATCGCAGGCGTTTGACGACAGCGCCAGCGTCACGCCTTGCCACGGCGAGCTGGTGCTTGCCTTTGATCCAGCGGCCTTTGGGGGCGGCGACAGCGAGGCACAAACGGCGCGCGCCGAGGCCCTACTCGACTCCATCACCGCGCAGGGTGCGCGCCTGCCATCGCAGCGGCGCTTTGCCGCCCGGGAGCGCAGCCAGGCAGAGGGCGTTGCCGTACCTGCCGCTCTGTACGCGGACATTTTGAACCTGGCTTCCTGAGACCGTCCGCACCCACCAGCGCATGAGCCGAACCGCTGGTTTACCCCAATACGGGGATCTTCGATTTATAGATATATTTAAAACATATTTCTAAGATACTTTGGTTTCACCCTGAGATCACCTTGTCCGCACCCCATGTCTGACCGCCTCCTGCCCCCTGCACCCCTTCCCACCCCGCGGGGTCCCGTGCGCTGGGCGATTGCCTTGTCCAGCGCACTGCTGCGCTTCGAACGCGGCGCACTCACGGCCTTGATGACGCTGCTGGTGCTGCTCATCCTGCTCAACGTGGTCACGCGCTATTCAGGCATTCCCATTTACTGGATCGATGAAGCGGCGGTCTTCACCATGGTCTGGCTGACCTTTGTCGGCGCCTCCGTCATGACACGCCTGCGGATGGACTTTGCGGTGGGCCTGGTGTCGGACCAACTGCCGCCCCGCGGCGCCAAGGCCATGAAGGTGCTTGCCACCTTTGGCGTGCTGGTGTTTGCGCTCGCGCTGGTCTGGATGTGCTGGGTCTGGATGGACCCGCGCGGCATTGCGGCGGCCGGATTCAACGCCAAGGACTACGCCGAAGCGAGCTTCAACTTCCTCTACACCGAGCACACCCAGACGCTGGAGTGGCCCACCTGGGTCATTCAGCTGATTCTGCCGATCTTTTCGCTCAGCCTTACCGTGCACGCGATCGCCAACCTGTTCGAAGAGCTCGAGGTTTGCCCCCGCATCGTGCACCCCGGTTTCGATGTGGTCAGCGCCGATGCGGTGAACTGATGTTTCTCTTGTCCAGCCCACCCACGCACCGCTTCCCATGATCACCAGCCTCTTCTTTCTTGCCATCCTGCTGGTGGGCGTGCCCATTGGCATCTGCCTGTGCCTGGCTGGCGTGGTCTTCATTCTCAACTCGGGCAGCACGGTGCTGTTCCAGTCTTTTCCGCTGCAGATGTTCGCCGGGGTGGACAGCTATGGCTTGATTGCCATCCCCTTGTTCATCCTGATCGGCGAAATCATGAACAGCGGCGGCATCACGCGCCGGCTGGTGGACCTGGCCATGGCCTTCATCGGCTCGGTCAAAGGCGGTCTTGCCTATGTGAACATTCTGGCCAACATGATGGTGTCGTCCATCATCGGCTCGGCCACAGCCCAGGTGGCCATCATGTCGCAGGTCATGGTGCCTGAGATGGAAAAACAGGGCTACGACAAAACCTTTGCGGCGGGCCTCACCGTCTACGGCGGCATGCTGGGCCCCATCATTCCGCCGTCCGTGATGTTCGTCGTGTACAGCGTACTGGCCCAGGTGGCCGTGAGCGACATGCTGATCGCCGGCATCATCCCCGGCGTTTTGCTCACCCTGCTGTTTTTCGTCGTCATCGCCTGCATGGGCTTCTTCTACGACTACCCGCGCAGCGAATACCGCACCCTGCGCCAGCGCGCCCGCACGGCGCTCAGCGCCAGCCCCACGCTGCTGATCCCCATTGTCATCGTCGGCTCCATTCTGGGCGGATTCGCCAACCCCACAGAAGCCGCGGCCGTCGGCGCTGTCGCAGCGGCGCTGGTGGGGCGTTACGTCACCAAGGAATTCCATTTTGGCCACCTGCCGCGCATCCTGCTGCGCTCGGCCATGTATTCGGCCATCGTGCTGTTTCTGGTGGCGGCTGCGGCGGTGTTTTCGTGGCTGCTGATCTACGGCAAGGTGCCGCAGGCGGTGGCCGCGTGGATTCAGACCGTGGCGCACGACCCCGTAACCTTTTTGCTGCTCACCAACGTCATCCTGCTGGTCATTGGCACGGTGATTGACGGCATTCCCGGACTCATCATGACGGTGCCGATCCTGCTGCCCATTGCCACCGACGTCTACGGCATCGACCCGCGCCACTTTGGCGTGGTGGCGGTGATCAACCTGGTACTGGGCCTGATGTCGCCGCCCGTGGGTTTGAGCTTCTTCGTGGCATCGGCCGTCACCGGGGCCAAGCCGGGAAAGATGTTCATCGTCACCCTGCCCTTTTTCATCATCAGCTGCGTAGCGCTGGTGGTGCTGTCGCTGTTCCCCAGCCTCTCGCTCGGTTTGATCAAGTAACGCAATGCCCTGCGCAGCCGCCTTTTCCCACCGCAACCCGTCCCTTTCGGAGAACCCATGAAACCTACCCGTCGCCAGTTCATTCAGACCTCCGCTGCCGCTTTTGCCGCTGCTTCTCCCCTGGCTTTTCCTTCCCTGGTGCGCGCCGATTCGGCCAAGGAGTTCCGGCTCGGCCTGATTACGCCCGCTGGCCACTCGTGGAACCGCGCAGCGCTGCAGTTTGGTGAGGCGCTGAAGAAGGAAACCGACGGGCGACTCACCGTCACGGTCTTCCACTCGGGCCAGTTGGGCAACGAGGCGGCGATGATGCAGCAGCTCCAATCGGGCGCGCTCGACATGGGCTGGATCCAGGCCGCCGAGCTGGGCTCGCGCGTCTCCAGCGTGGCCGCCATCAATGCGCCGTATCTGGTGCGCTCCACCCCCGCAGTCGCCAAGTTGGTCAAAACGCCGCAGGCGCTCAAGCTGCTGGAAGTGCTGCCGCGCGAGACCGGCACCATCGGCCTGGGCTGGGGCATCACCGGCATGCGCGCCGTGTTTGCCACCAAGGACGTGACCGTGCCCACCGACCTGAAAGGCATGAAGCTGCGCATCAACCCGACACCGGTGTACCGCGACTTCTACCAAATGCTGGGCGCTGCGCCCACGCCCATTCCAACGCCCCAGGTGTTCGACGCCATGAGCAATGGCCAAGTCGATGGCCTGGAAGCCGACATCGAGTTCTCATGGAACCAGCGTTTCGACAAGGTCGCCAAATCGCTGCTGCAGATGAATGCGCTGTTCATGCCGTTCGCGCCATTGGTGTCTGGCCGCGTCTGGCAAGGGCTGGACGCGAAGGACAAGGACTTGATCCGCCGCCTGGTAGCGCAATCGCTGGACGCGCAGATCAACGACATCGTTACCACCGAAGCCGGCCTGATCGATAAATTCAAGGCCACGTCGATTGCCTTCCACACGGCCACGGCGTTCAACCCCGATGGCCTTATTGCGGAATTCGACAAGCTCTGGCTGCCCAAGGCGCCGCAAATTGCCGAACTGCGCAAGGCAGGAGCCACGCTGTAAGCACAGCGCAGCGGCGCGGGTGCGTACCATAGTGGCTTACGCACCCCGCCCCGCCTGCTTGTTTGCCCATGACTTCCTCCACCCCTCCTCCCATTCCAGACGCTCAACCCAAACGGCGCGCAGCCGACGTTGCGTACGACGCGATTGAAAGCATGCTCTCCACCCTGGAGATCGCGCCCGGGAGTCCGGTGGTGGAAGCCGACCTTGCTGCGCGAACGCATCTCGGGCGCACCCCGGTCCGCGAGGCTTTGCTGCGCATGGTGACCAGCGGCCTGATCGTGCAGCAGCCGCGCCGCGGCCTGCTGGTCTCCAACATCGACCTGGCCGAGCACCTGGACGTCATTCAGACCCGTCGCACCCTGGAAGGCCTGATTGCAGCCTGCTCGGCACGCCGCGCCACGGCCTTGCAGCGCAAGGACATCGTGCGCTGCGCCGAACGCATGCTGGAAACGGCAGAACGCGGTGACCTCGACGACTACATGCGCGCTGACCATGCGCTCGACCTCGTCAACCACCAGGCCAGCCACAACCGCTCGGCCGTGCAGTGCGTGGTGCCGCTCATCGTCCAGTGCCGGCGCTTCTGGTACGCCTACCAGCACGAGGGCGACGTGCGCGAGGGCGCGCGCGCCCACATGCATCTGGCAGAAGGCATTGCCACCGGCGACGAAGCCCATGCCGTGGCGGGGGCCAACCAGTTGATGGATTACCTCGAACGCTTTGCGCGGCGCATCATTAACCAGTAGTGCCGTGATTCGTAATTTGTGCGCGGTGCGGTTGCAACACTTTTGATAGCTGCCAACGCTTTACCAGTAAGCGCTAGAGGCCTAAAACACTGACACTTTTGTATTTTCGCCGATGGCGTTTGCCGCAAACGCCCACTTTCCCCTTTTTCTTTTGTCTTGCCTGAACCTGCCATGAACCAGAACACCTCCCCTCTTTCCACCCTCAAAGACTTAAGCCTCCTCAAAACCGACGCGCTCATCAACGGCCAATGGATCGCCGGCGCCAGCCGCTTCGCCGTGCATGACCCCGCCACCGGCGCCAAGCTCGTGGACGTCGCCAACCTGGGCCCTAAAGACGCCCAAGCCGCCATAGCCGCCGCCAACGCCGCCTGGCCCGCCTGGAGGTCCAAGACCGCCAAGGAGCGCAGCAGCATCCTGCGCAAATGGTTTGACCTGCTCATGGCCAATCAGGACGACCTCGGCCGCATCATGACGGCCGAGCAGGGCAAACCGCTGCCCGAGGCCAAAGGCGAAGTCGCCTATGGCGCCAGCTTTGTCGAGTGGTTTGCCGAAGAAGCCAAGCGCGTCAATGGCGAAACCCTGCCCCAGTTTGACAACAACAAGCGGCTCTTGGTCTTGAAGCAACCCATTGGGGTCTGCGCAGCCATCACCCCCTGGAACTTCCCCCTGGCCATGATTACCCGCAAGGTGGCGCCGGCGCTTGCTGCTGGCTGCACCGTGGTCATCAAACCCGCAGAGCTGACCCCCCTCTCGGCCCTCGCCGCTGCCGAACTGGCCCAGCGCGCCGGCATTCCTGCCGGTGTGCTCAACATGCTCTGCGCCGACGCCGACAACTCCATTGCCATTGGCAAAGTGCTGTGCGAGAGCCCCATCGTGCGCCACATCAGCTTTACCGGCTCCACCGAAGTCGGCCGCATCCTGATGGCGCAAAGCGCCCCCACGGTGAAGAAGATGTCGCTGGAACTCGGCGGCAACGCCCCGTTCATCGTCTTCAACGATGCCGACATCGACAGCGCTGTCGAAGGCGCCTTTGCCAGCAAGTACCGCAATGCCGGCCAGACCTGTGTCTGCTCCAACCGCTTCTACGTGCAAAGCGGGGTGTACGACGAATTCGTCAAGAAGTTCGCCGCCAAGGTGGCCACGGCCAAGGTGGGCAATGGCTTTGAAGACGGCGTGAACCAGGGACCGCTGATCGAAGAAGCCGCGCTGGTCAAAGTGCAGCGCCATGTGGATGACGCCCTTGCCAAGGGCGGCAAAGTGCTCACAGGCGGCAAGCGCCTCACCACCCTGGGCTCAGGCCAGTTCTTCGAACCCACGGTGATGGCCAACGCCAGCGCCGACATGCTGTGCGCTACCGAAGAAACCTTTGGTCCCTTTGCCCCAGTCTTCAAGTTCGAGACCGAGCAAGAAGCCATTGATGCGGCCAACAACACCGAGTTTGGTCTCGCCAGTTACTTCTACAGCCGCGACATCGGCCGCATCTTCCGCGTGGGCGAAGCGCTGGAGTACGGCATGGTGGGTGTCAACGTGGGGATTCTGGCCACCGAGCATGTGCCGTTTGGCGGCGTCAAGCAGTCGGGCCTGGGACGCGAGGGTTCGCACCACGGCATGGACGACTATGTGGAGATCAAGTACCTGTGCCTGGGGGATATTCAGCAGTAGGTCCGGCGGGCGGTTATTGGGCAGCTATCAAACAAGAAACTATTGTTTTGATAGCTTCTTTCGCTTGATGGATAAGCGCTGGAGGCCTATTTGGCTTGAAATTTCAGCGCCTATCCAAGGCTTAGGGCGCACACAGGGTGCGCCTGTGCCGCGCTCTATAATCCACGCCTTCGCGGGTGTAGTTCAATGGTAGAACGGCAGCTTCCCAAGCTTCATACGAGGGTTCGATTCCCTTCACCCGCTCCAGTTCTCAAGCGTCTGGCCAGCATGGCCCTCTGCGCGCTGCTGGGTTGGAACCACGCTGCCTCGGCGCAGCCCACGGACAGCAAGCCCGTGGTGGCGGTGCTCCAGCCAAACGCTGTCCCTTTCTCCGACGCCTTGCTGCGCAGCCTCAAGCTCCCACCGGGCTTTGAGATTTCCGTCTTCGCCCAGGGCCTGGGCAATGTGCGCTGGATGCAGGTAGCGGCCAATGGCGATGTGTACGCCAGCCTGCGCAGCCAGGGCGAGGTGCTGCTGCTGCGCGACACCGATGGCGATGGCGTGGCCGATGTGCAGAAAACCGTGGCCCGCATCGCGCGCGTGCACGGGCTGCTGCTGCACGCCGGCAAGCTCTACATGGTGTCAGACCGGGCGCTGGACGTGGCCGACGTGCAGAGCGAAGGCACCCTGTCCGCGCCCCGGCGCTTGTTGAACGACCTGCCCGAGGGCGGCAACCACCCGCGCCGCACGCTGGGCATGGGGCCAGACGGCTGGCTGTATCTGAGTGTGGGCTCCACCTGCAACAACTGCCTTGAGGCCAACCCCGAGAACGCCACGCTGCTGCGCCTGCGGCCCGACGGTACGCAGCGCGAGATCGTTGCCCGTGGCCTGCGCAACACCATGGGCTTTGCCTGGCAGCCGGTGACGGGGCAGCTCTACGGCTTTGACCACGGTTCGGACCTGCGCGGCGACGACCAGCCGCCCGAAGAGCTCAACGCCATCGTGCAAGGCAAGCACTACGGCTGGCCCTGGTGCCTGGGCGCGCGGGTGCCCGACCCGGTGCAGGCGCAAGACCCGCCGGGCACCAGCAAGCAGGCGTTTTGCCCGAGCACGCAGGCGCCAGCCGCCACCTATACGGCCCATTCGGCGCCGATCGGTTTTGTCTTCTACACCGGCACGCAGTTTCCCAAGGCCTACCAGGGCGATGGCTTTGTCGCCATGCGCGGTTCCTGGAACCGCTCCAAGCCCAGCGGCTACCGCGTGCTGCGCGTGCGCTTCGGCGCCGATGGCAAGCCCACAGGCATGGAAGACTTCGTCACCGGCTGGCTGCTGGACACCCAGCCGCCCACGCAGTTCGGCCGCATCGCGGGCCTTGCCGTGGCGCCGGACGGCTCGCTACTCATCGCCGAAGACCAGAACGGCGTGATTTACCGCGTGCGCTACACCGGCCGCTGAGCGCCGCGCCACGTTTCGCCTACGTGTCAGCGTGCAAAAAGCTGCGCGAGTACCATGGTGGCATGAGCCGACATCTGACCATCCTCACCGGCGCTTCGCGTGGCATGGGCCTCGCGATGGCGCAGCAACTTCTTCAACCTACCGACACGCTGCTGTGCATCTCGCGCAGCGAAGCGCCGGCGTTGCAGGCTGCTGCTGAGGCAGCAGGGTGCACGCTGCTGCAGTGGCAGCACGACCTGGCCGACGGCGCTGGCGCCGCAGAGCGGCTGCGCGAGTGGCTGCAGCGCAAGTCGCTCGACGATTTTGGCAGCGCCACGCTGATCAACAACGCCGGCGTACTGCCGCGCATTGCCCCGCTCTCGGACAGCGACGCCGATGAATTGACCAAGGCCCTGCGCGTCGGGCTTGAAGCGCCCATGCTGCTCACCAGCGCCTTCCTCAGCGAGACCGAGCATTGGCTGGTGCCGCGCAAGGTGCTGAATATTTCCTCGGGCCTGGGGCGGCGCGCCATGGCGTCGCAGGCGGCGTACTGCGCGGCCAAGGCGGGCATGGACCACTTCACGCGCTGCGCGGCGCTGGACGAAGCGCAAAAGGCGCACGGCGCCAAGCTGTGTTCGCTGGCGCCAGGCGTCATCGACACCGACATGCAAGTGCAACTGCGCAGCACCGACCCGGCGCTGTTTCCCGACGCAGAGAACTTCGCCCAAATGAAAACCACAGGCAGCCTTGCCACACCCGAGGCAGCCGCCGCCCGCGTGCTGGAGTGGCTTGCGCGCGAAGACTTTGGCCAGCAACCCGTGGCGGATGTGCGCGACGCGTGATCCATCACTACCAATTCCATAGCTGCTTGCGCATACCAGATAAGCGCTAGAGCCTCTTTTTACTTAAATTTATTGTAGGAGTCCACCATGTCCCGTGAAGTCGTCGTCGTCAGCGCAGTGCGCACCGCCATTGGCACCTTTGGCGGCAGCCTGAAGGATGTTCCCCCCACCGAGTTGGGCGCGCTGGTCGTGCGTGAGTCGCTCGCTCGTGCCAACGTGGAAGGCAAGGACGTCGGCCACGTCGTCTTCGGCCATGTGGTCAACACCGAACCCAAGGACATGTACCTCTCGCGCGTCGCCGCCATCAACGGCGGCTGCGGCGAGGGCACGCCGGCATTCAACGTCAACCGCCTGTGCGGCTCGGGCCTGCAGGCCATCGTCAGCGCCAGCCAGGCCATTTTGCTCGGCGACACCGACATTGCCATTGGCGCCGGCGCCGAGAACATGAGCCGCGCGCCCTACGCCAGCCTGGCTACGCGCTTTGGCGCGCGGATGGGCGATACCAAGCTGATCGACATGATGATGGGCGCGCTGCACGACCCGTTCCAGAACATCCACATGGGTGTGACGGCCGAGAACATTGCCGCCAAATGGGGCATCACGCGCGAAGACCAGGACAAGCTGGCCGTCGAGAGCCACAACCGCGCCGAGCGCGCCACACAGAACGGCGTGTTCAAGGACCAGATCGTCCCGGTCACGCTCAAGAGCCGCAAGGGCG
>JBATPF010000359.1:0-3579 GCA_049291355.1 Giesbergeria sp. | reverse complement strand
CTGCAGTGCCACGTGTTACGTTCAATCCCGGAAAAACAAAAAACCCGAGAACCCCCTGAGGCTTCGAGCTCCAAAAGCTGACGGCCAAAAAAAACGGGCGGTTGGTACCCGCCCGCTTGGTCGTGAGAACGCTATTGTAGCTTGGAACGACCTGCCAGAAAAGCGCTTTGGCCGGGGAAACGGCAAAAATGGGCTTGGCGACCTCGCTTACCCGGCAGCAACGGAGCGTTAAAACGTCGTTGCAAGCTTAGGCGCGCGCCGAACGCACCCGAGAGAACAAGGCTTGTGCTTCAGGGTCGACCTGTGCCTCGGCAGCGGGCCCGGCGTCGCGCAGGCTGCCGATCAAGCGGCTCAGCACCGCAGCATGGGGCAGCAACGGGCCAAGAAAACGCGCTTTGTGAGCGTCTGCTATCAGCAGCGAAGGAAAAGTTTCCACATCCAGGTCGCCCGCCAGCTCGGATTCGTCCTCAATGTCCACCCACTCAAACCGTATCTGTGGCCAGTCGCGCGCCACGGCAAGAAAGATCGGGCGGTAGTCGATGCAGGTATTGCACCAGGCGGCGCACAAACACACCACCCACCACGCTTGGGTTGGTGCCGTAGGGGCTGCGCTGCGCTCCATGGGGGTCTTTCTTTCTGTTGAAGGCATTCAAGGGCTGCGGCGCTCCCGCACGCGGTTCACCTCAATGGTAGCGACCGGCGCAGCCGCATTCCCCCAGGCGTTGCGGATATAGCTTGCCAGCGCCGCCATGTCGGTGTCGCTCAGCAATTGCTGAAACGGCGGCATGCCATGCGGCCTGGGATGGCCGGCGGTGGAGGGCGGGTAGCCTCCCTGCAGGAGGGCGCGCACCAGATTGGTCGGGTTGTCCATCAGCACAGCGCGATTGCCAGCCAGCGCCGGAAACGCACCTGGTTCGCCCTCCCCCGATTTACCGTGACAACTGGCGCAGTGTGCTTCGAAAAGCTTCGCGCCGCGCGCACGCACGCTTTCGTCCATTTTTGTTGCCGGTGCAAGCGCTTGCTCGATGCGCGGGGGCAGCGAACGGAGGTAGATGGCCATCGCGCGCGCGTCGCTGTCGTTTAGGTATTGCGTGCTGCCCGCCACCACCTCAGCCATGGGGCCGAGAACCGAGCCGCGCGGTGCCACGCCCGTTTGCAGCAACTCTGCCACCTCCTCCACTGGCCAGCTAGCCACACCAGCCTCCCGTTCGCTGTGAAGCGCGGGTGCATACCAGTTCTGCACCGGAATCATGCCGCCAGCGAGCCATTGGCTGTTGCGCGCCGCGCCCAGCGCATTGCGCGGCGTGTGGCAGGCACCGCAATGGCCGAGTCCCTGGACCAAGTAGGCGCCGCGGTTCCACTCAACAGAACGCTCGCTCTCGGGCTCGTACACGCCAGGGCGGAAGAACAGGGTTCGCCAGGCCCACATCGCGGCCTGGGTTCCAAAGGGAAACTGCAGCGCGTGCGGGCGGTTGGCTTGCGCCACAGGGGCCACGGTTCGCAAATAGGCGAACAAGGCATCTGCATCGGCGCGCGCCACCCGCGTGTAGTTGGGATAGGGAAACGCTGGCGCCAGCAGCCGACCATCGCGCGAGCGCCCTTCGTGCAAAGCGCGCCAGAAATCATCCGCCGACCATGCGCCGATCCCAGTGTCCCGATCGGCCGTGATATTGGGGCTGTAAACCGCGCCAAAGGGTGTGTCAATGGCGCGCCCACCGGCGTACTCGGGACCGCCGCGCGTGGTGTGGCAGCCCATGCAATTGCCCAAACGGGCCAAATAGCGGCCACGTTCCAGCGGCAATTCGGTTGCACCCAGCCAAGCCGGCAGCAGCAGGGTGAGCAGCAGAGTGACGAGCAAGCTGTGCAAGCGGGCCTTCATCGCTCACCCTCCAACGTGCCGCAGCGCAGCGGCGCCAGTGCAGGCAGACTGGCTGGAGGGTGGCCGTTGCCCGGCACGGACTGTGCGGACAACCAGGCGGAGACGGCGCTGACGTCGCCGGGCGTGAGCAAACGGGCAATCTTCGCCATGCAGTCGGGCGCCTGGGCCCGGCGCTGGCCGGTGGTCCAGGCACCCAGTTGGCTGTTGATGTAATCGCGCGGCAACCCCAGCAAGCCAGGGGTGGCTGGCTGCACGCCCGTCAGCGCGGAGCCATGGCAGGCGACACACGCCGGAATGCGCCGCACCGCATCGCCCTGTTGCACCAGCGCACGACCATGCTCCATGGCGGGCGCCGAGGCGCGCACCACTGCGGGGGGTGGGTAAGGCAGATCCAACGCCGAAAAATAGGTGGCCATTTCGCCCAGGTACTGCGCGCTCAGGTGCTCGATGAGGTGGGTCATGGGGGGATAGCTGCGCCGGCCTTCCTGAAAATTGATCAGCTGGTTGGCCAGGTATCCGGCCGGCTTGCCGGCGATGCGCGGAAAATAGCCGTCTGCCGTGGCCCGCCCTTCTTTGCCATGGCAGGCGGTGCAGGCCCGCACGCGGGGCTCCATATCGCCCGCTGCGGCGCGGGCCGGCACACCGAGAATAAGCAAGGTGCACAGCGCGGCAAGGCGTGCGCCATCCAGTACAGAACGAAAAACCATGGCGTTGATCGTAGCGCGTGGGGCACAGGCAACGGGTCAACAGGCCCTCTCCAGACGCATGAAATCACTATTCATTTGATAGCTGTCAGCGCAATATTCCTATGCGCTAGCGCCCAATTTCTATCCAAATTTCGCATCTCGCAGTCAGCGAAGGTATTCAACCTGGCCGTGCTCCGACACTGGCACGAGGGCACCCGCTTGGAATTGTTGGGCCGAAACGCCGCAAGTGCGACACTGGCGGACCGCTTCGCGCTGCACGAAAAACCCGGCGCGGTGCAATCCGGCGCGGTGCAAACCGGCCCTGTTGAAACGCTCATGCACTGTGCCGCAACAACGTGAACACGATCCAAATAGGAGAACCCCATGAACAAGGTCTACGCCTGCATCGACGGCCGCGCCACCACCGCTGCCGTCATCGACTGGGCCGCTTGGGCGGCCCTGCGCCTGCCTGCACCACTCGAATTGCTGCACGTGCTGGAGCGCTCGCCCGAGCTGCCCAACGTGGGCGACTACACCGGCGCGATTGGGCTGGGGGCGCAGGAGGTGCTGCTGCAACAACTGAGTGCACTCGACGAGCAGCGCAGCAAGCTCGCCCAGCAGGCCGGGCGCGACATGCTGGAAGCCGCCAGCCTGCGCGCCCAGAACTCCGGCCTGCCGGTGCCCGCCACCCACATGCGCCACGGCGAGCTGGTCGATACCTTGCTGGAGCTTGAACCCGAACTGCGTTTGTGCGTGCTGGGCGCCAACCACCGCGCCAGCGGGCCGCGCAAGCTCCACCTGGACCACCATGTCGAGAGCGTCATCCGCGCACTGCAGCGCCCGGTGCTGGTAGGCACCAGCGAGCACTTTGCCCCGCCCGAGCGCTTTGTGGTGGCCTACGACGCCAGCCCCACCGCCCGCAAGATGGTCGACATGGTGGCCGCCAGCCCCTTGCTGCGCGGCCTGCCGGCGCTGATCGCCATGGTGGGCGCGGACACGACCGAGGCGCAGGAG
>JBATPF010000358.1:0-1811 GCA_049291355.1 Giesbergeria sp. | reverse complement strand
GCAGCACCAGGCGCACGCTGCTTGCGCTGCCCCCTTGCGCGTCGGCGGTGTGCAAGGCCAGGCTGGTGGCCAGGGCGCCACGCACGGCGCGCAGTTCGCCCGAGAGCGAAAGCTCGCCGGCAAATTCCCAGCCGGCGAGGCGCGCCGCGTCGATCTGCCCGCTGGCGGCCAGGATGCCGAGCGCTATCGGCAAATCAAAGCGCCCGGAATCCTTGGGCAAATCGGCCGGAGCCAGGTTCACGGTGATGCGCTTGTTGTGCGGAAACTCCAGCCCCGCGTTCTGCAGCGCCGAGCGCACGCGCTCGCGGGCCTCTTTGACTTCGACATCCGCCAAACCCACCAGCGTGAAGCTGGGCAATCCATTCGCCAGGTGCACCTCGACGGTGACCGGCGGCGCGCGCAGCCCCAGCAGGGCGCGGCTTTGCACCAAAGCAAGACTCATGAGCGGTTCTCTCCCCATTGCGGTGCACGCTCTGCGCTACTGCGGCGGCCTGCGGGCCACGGTCCGAGAGCGTTGCGGCGTGTTGCAGCGGAGCATGCCACAGGAAGAAGGGGGGCTGGCACGCTCCCTGCTTAAAGGGACTATCCACAACGTTCCGCTCCCGGAGGACCCATGACCCACGCATCCCTCAAGACCCTTGTCGTCGCTCTGGCGGCGGCCCTGCCCGTGCTGGCCAGTGCGCAACTGAGCGGCAATATCGCGCTCACCTCGAACTACAAGTTCCGTGGGCAAGACCAGGACACGCACAAAAGCACTGCGGTCAAACCGGCCATCCAGGGCGGTTTCGACTACGCCTTCGGCGAGTCGGGCTGGTACGTGGGCAACTGGAACTCCAGCGTGAACTGGCTGCCCAGCAACTCCATCGAAATGGATTTCTACGGTGGCTACAAATTCAAGGCCGGCGACATCGACATGGACCTGGGCGGCCTGCTCTACGCCTACCCCGGCAATTCGAGCGGCAACACCACCGAGCTCTACGGTGCGGCCACCTGGGGGCCCCTTACGGCGAAGTATTCGCACACGGTGTCGCAAGACTACTTCGGCTGGGCCGGTGCCAAGGCCGGCTCGGGCTTGCGCGGGCGCAACACCGGCTACCTCAACTTCGCTTTGGCGCAGGAAGTGGCGCAGAGCACCACGCTCAAGGCCTCGGTCGGTTTCACGCGTTTTGCCAGCGACATCAAGCACAGCGGCGTGCCCAACTACATGGATTATCAATTTGGCGGCGCCTACGACTTTGGCGGTGGCCTGAGTCTGGCGGCGGCGATTGCGGGCGCCAACAAGAAATCCTTCTTCGGCGACGTGAACAAACCGCGCCTGCTGCTCACCCTCACCAAGACGCTCTGAAAGGAAACATGCAATGAAAATGGTCACCGCCATCATCAAACCCTTCAAGCTCGACGAGGTGCGCGAAGCCCTCTCGGACATCGGCGTACAGGGCATCACCGTCACCGAAGTCAAGGGCTTTGGCCGCCAGAAGGGGCACACCGAGCTGTACCGAGGCGCCGAATACGTGGTCGATTTTCTGCCCAAGGTAAAGATCGAAGCGGCCGTGGCCGACGATCTGGTGGAGCGCGTCATCGAAGCCATCGAGGGCGCGGCCCGCACCGGAAAGATCGGCGACGGCAAGGTGTTTGTCGCAGCGCTGGAGCAAGTGGTGCGCATTCGCACCGGCGAGACCGGCCAGGAAGCGCTGTAGAGCGCCGCCCTTCCACCCAATCGAGAACACCACCATGAAAAAATTGATTGCTTCTCTCTTGCTGGGGTTCGGCGCGCTGACGCTGGGCCCGCTGGCCCTGGCCCAGGCGCCAGC
>JBATPF010000357.1:0-8068 GCA_049291355.1 Giesbergeria sp. | reverse complement strand
CTCTACTGCGCTGCCCTCGGCGAGGGCGCCCAGACTGGCGCCACTGGCACCGGGCGCGTCGCGCAACTCGGTGGCGCGCTGGATGACCGAACCGTCTTGCTGCGCCAGGGCGGGCAGCGCCCAGGCGGCGCATGCCAGCAATGCGGCATGCCCGGCGCGCGAAATAAGGCCTGGTTTCATCAAGTGGACCCCCCGTATGATCATTGGACGCCAAAAATGGCGCAGCGAGGCGATTGTTATGGATTTGGGTATTGCGGGCAAATGGGCGCTGGTGTGTGGCGCCAGCAAGGGGCTGGGGCTGGGCTGCGCCCAAGCGCTGGCGCGCGAAGGGGTGAACCTGGTCATCAATGCGCGCGGCGAGCCTGGTTTGGCACAGGCTGCTTCTAATTTGATAGCTGATAACGCTTATTTATCAAGCGCTGGAGGCCTGGACTTGGGGTTTTGCCAAAAATATTCGAAAATTCAGGTGCTGACTGTGGCCGCGGACATCACCACCGAAGCGGGGCGCGAGGCTGTCTTCGCGGTACCGGGCGGTCCGGGGCGCGATTTCGACATCGTTGTCACCAACGCTGGGGGACCGCCGCCCGGTGATTTTCGCGACTGGGACCGGGACGCCTGGATGGCCGCGCTCGACGCCAACATGTTGACCCCCATTGCCCTGATTCGCGCCACCGTCGACGGCATGGCGGCGCGCGGCTTTGGCCGCATCGTGAACATCACGTCCAGCGCAGTCAAGGCGCCCATCGACATCCTGGGCTTGTCCAATGGGGCGCGCAGCGGGCTGACGGGTTTTGTCGCCGGTGCGGCGCGCAGCGCCGTGGCCGGGCGCGGAGTCACCATCAACAACCTGCTGCCGGGCAAGTTTGATACCGATCGCCTGGCCGCCACCTTTGCCGGCGCCGCGGCGCGCAGCGGCAAAACGCTGCAGGACGTCCGCGATGCCCAGCGCGCCAGCATTCCCGCCGGGCGCTTTGGCGAGGCGAGCGAGTTTGGTGCCATCTGTGCCTTTCTGTGCAGTGTGCATGCCGGCTACATCACGGGGCAAAACCTCCTGGCCGACGGCGGGGCGTACCCAGGCGCCTTTTGAGCGTGGACTGGCACGCCGCTGCGCGTGTCGACCGGGTTTGGAAAGGCCATTCCTTCATGCAGAATGGCTCCATGCTTGCTGCCTTTCGGGGGCTTTTGCTCCAACCGCGTTCAATGGCCTCATGGGTGCGACGGTTCGTTGCCCCGATGGCGTTGGCTGCGCTGTCTGGCCTGCCTGCCTGGGCGCAGGCGCAAACGGCTGGCGCCTCGGTGCCTGCGCCGCCATCTGCTCCTGTCCAAACGCTGCGCGTGGTGGGAGGCCTTGCAGGCGTGGCGCAATTCACACGGTTTGAAGAGCCCTTCTGGAGCCATGAATTGGCCCGCCTGAGCGGTGGGCGCTACAGCGCCACCATCGTGCCTTTTGATCGCGCTGGCGTGCCCGGTGCCGACATGTTGCGGCTGCTGGAGCTGGGCGTGGTGCCCTTTGGCACCTTTCTTGTCTCGCTCAACGGCCAGTTTCCGCAGTATGGGGCGGCCGATCTGGTGGGCCTGAACCCGGACATGGCCAGTTTGCGCGCCAGCGTCTCGGCCTTTCGCCCCTACCTGGAGCGCGCATTGCGCGAAGATCAGGGCATCGAGGCGCTGGCGATTTACGTCTATCCCGCGCAAATGCTGTTTTGCAGGCAGCCGATCAAGCATTTGGACGATTTGACGGGCCGGCGGGTGCGGGTGTCTTCGGCCGGACAGGCCGACTTTGTTGGCGCCTTGGGCGCTACGCCGGTGCATACGGCGTTTTCGCAGATCGTTCCCCGCTTCGAGGCCGGAACCATTGATTGCGCGATCACCGGCACCATGTCGGGCAATACGCTGGGCCTGCCCCGGCTGACCACCCATTTGTATGCCCTGCCGCTCAATTGGGGCATGGCCGTTTTTGCCGCCAATCGGGCCGCGTGGGAGGCCTTGCCCGAGGATTTGCGCGCCTTGCTGCGCCGCGAACTGCCCAAGCTGGAGAAGTCCATCTGGGCGGAATCGGAGCGCGATACAGCGCAGGGCCTGGCTTGCAACAGCGGCGCGTCCGGTTGCAAGGATGGGACGCCCGGCAAGATGGTCATCGTGCCTGCGACGACCGAGGACCAGCGGCGGACCCGGGAGATTTTTACCAACACCGTGCTTCCGCAATGGCTGCAACGCTGTGGCCCGCGCTGCGCCGAGATTTGGCAGCAGACCATTGGTCCGGCACGCGGACTGGCGGTTAGGCGCCCATGAAGGCAGTGCAACCGCTGCGCATACGTTCCGCCGTTTGGGGCGTGGTGGCGTTTTTCATCTGCGCCCTGGTGGTCGCTGCCTCGGCCCTGATTGAGACGACGCGCAAGGCGGCCCTGAATGAGAGCGAGACACAGCTGACGCGCTACGTTTCGGGCGCCGAGGCTGCCCTCAACCGCGCCTTTCTGAGCGTGGACGTGCTGCTGGCCAGCTCCGATGTCCTGCTCGATTTTTCCGGAGACAGCCTGGATTTGGGGCAGCCCGACACCGCCAGCGCGTTGCTGCAACGCACGGCGCGGCAAAACCTCTCAGTGCGATTGGTGGCGCTGCTGGATGCGCAAGGCCATGTATTGGCTTCGTCCGCCCCACGCGCGGCCGCGCTGGAGCTGCATCTGCCAGAAGGCTTTCTCGAGCAAGCGCTCGCGCCTGCTGTCTCTGTGCTGGTCATCGGCAAACCCGTGCGCAGCTTCGTCAGCTCGGAGAACGTGGTGTACATGGCCCGCCACCTGCGCGCGGCCAGCGGCGCCCGATTGGTGGCCGTCGCTGAGGTCTCGGTGGCCATGCTCACTTCGGTGCTGACACAGGGCGCGGAGATTCCATCGCTCGAAGTGGCGCTGGAAACCGGGAGTGGTTCGTTGTTGCTGGCGGTTCCTGACGCAGCCGACGGCACGCGCCGCCAGCCCGTCGCGCCCCTGCGAGAAGTGCTGCGCGATAGCGGCGGCTGGGACACGCCGACGCGGCTGCAGGCTCTGCCAGGCCGGGTCCTGGCGCGTTCCATCATCTACGACGACCTGTGGATTTCCGCCAGCCTGCCGCGCCAGGCGGCACTGGCGGACTGGCGCGGCGAGGCGCTGGCGGTGGCATCGGTTTCGGGGGTGTTTGCACTGCTGCTGCTGCTCGCGGGTGCATTGTTCACGCGCTACGTGCAGCGCATGACCGACGCGCGCCAAGCGCTGGCCCAATCCAAAATACAGCTCGACCAAGCGCTGGAGTCCATGATCAGTGGGTTTGTGCTGCTCGACAACCAGCACCGCGTGCAGCATTGGAATCACCGCTTCGACGAGATATTTCCCTGGATCGCTGGTGTCATGGCGCCGCAGCTGCCGTTTCGCAAGGTGTTGGAGGCGACCGTGGCCCACCACCTGCCGCAAGCGAGTGCGTCCGAGCGCGCCAACTGGGTTGAGCGACGTCTGCTCGAGCAGAAGAACTCGAAGGGACCGCACGAACAGCAGTTGCCCAACGGGCGCACCCTGCAGATCATGGAACACCGCACCCCCGACGGCGGCATGGTGATCACGTACAGCGACGTCACCGACATGCGCCGCGCGCGCGCCGAAATTGACACCCTGGCCTTTTATGACCCGCTCACCGGCCTGCCCAATCGCCGCTTGCTGCTTGATCGTCTGGGGCAGGCCACGGAAAGGGCGCAGCGCTCGGGCCAGCTCGGCGCGCTGCTGTTTCTTGACCTGGACCATTTCAAAACGCTCAACGACACGCGCGGCCACGAGATCGGCGACGAACTGCTGCTGCAGGTGGCGCAGCGGCTGAGCGCCAGCGTGCGCAGGGCCGACAGCGTGGCGCGCCTGGGCGGGGACGAATTTGTGATCATGCTCTGCGATCTCTCCAGCGGCGCGGTGGAAGCCGCCGCGCAGGCCCGGCGCGTCGCCGAAAAGCTGCTGCGGGCGTTGGATCAGCCTTACATTTTGCAGGGCCATAAACACCAAAGCACCGGCAGTGTCGGGGCCACACTGTTTGGCGAAATCGCATGCTCGGCCGCCGAGCTGCTGCGCCAGGCCGACATTGCCATGTACCAGGTGAAAGCGCGGCGCGGCAATGGCCTGTGCTTCTTTGACCCACAGATGCAAACCGCCATCAGTGACCGTGCCCAGCTGGAAGTTGATCTGAAGAATGCCTTGCGACAAGGCGAGCTGGTTCTTTATTACCAGCCACAGTTCGCGCAGAACGGGGCCATGGTGGGCGCCGAGGCGCTGCTGCGCTGGCAGCACCCAGAGCGTGGCCTGGTGCCCCCGGGCGCGTTTATTGCTGCGGCCGAAGAGAGCGACTTGATCGTGCATATCGGCAGCTGGGTGCTGCAGACGGCCTGCCAGCAATTGGTGCAGTGGCAGAGCGATCCCCTTTGCGAGACGCTGCAGTTGTCCGTCAACGTGAGCGCGCGCCAGTTTCGCCACCCGCGTTTTGTCGAGCAGGTTCTTGAGACCGTTGCCTGCCTGGGTACCCGTGCGCACCTGCTCACCCTGGAGTTGACGGAGTCGCTGGTGCTGGACAACGTGGAGGAAACGGTGGCCCGCATGCACCAGTTGCGCGCGCGCGGCATCCGTTTCTCGGTGGACGATTTCGGCACCGGTTATTCGTCTCTGGCCTATCTCACCCGGCTGCCTTTGCACCAACTCAAAATTGACCAGTCGTTCGTGCGCAACCTGGGCGTTCGCCCGACGGACGACGTCATCGTGCAGACCATCATCGGCATGGCGAGCAATCTGGAGCTGGAGGTCATTGCCGAAGGCGTGGAAACCAGCCAGCAGCAAGCGCTGCTGCTGCAGCATGGATGTTGCTATTTCCAGGGCTACCTATTGGCACGGCCCATGCCAGTCGAGGCCTTGTATGCGCTGTTGGCAGGGCGGGCGGGAAGCATCCAGGCATGACAGCGGCGTTGTGCCTGACCATGGGCGGTTCCACCCAAAACTTGGCCCCCGCACTGGAGACCGACTGAATCGGGTTCTGCGACATCCCTTGCAAGGGATAATTCGCCATTCAAATCGGGTCCGTGTGGCCCAAGGAAGTGCGCGTGGACACAGTTTTGCTGCTGAAGGCGGCCATCATGGGTGTGGTGGAGGGGCTGACCGAGTTTCTGCCCATTTCCTCCACCGGGCATCTGATTCTGGCCGGTGCGCTGCTGGGGATGGACGACGACAAGGCCAAGGTTTTTGACATTGCGATTCAGACCGGCGCCATTTTTGCCGTCATTTTGGTGTACTGGCAGAAAATCCGGGAGACGCTGCTTGCGCTTCCTTCCCAGCCGCAGGCGCAGCGCTTTGCGCTCAATGTATTCATCGGTTTTCTTCCCGCAGTGGTGCTCGGTTTGCTGTTTGGCAAGGCGATCAAGGCGCACTTGTTCACCCCGCTGGTGGTGGCAAGCACCTTCATCTTGGGTGGATTTGTCATTCTCTGGGCGGAGCGGCGGGCACCGGCAGTGGCCCGCGTGAACTCGGTGGACGACATGCAACCGCTCGATGCGCTCAAAGTCGGCCTGGCGCAGTGCCTGGCCATGGTGCCGGGCACCAGCCGCAGCGGAGCCACCATCATTGGCGGCATGTTGCTGGGCTTGTCGCGCAAGGCGGCCACCGATTATTCGTTTTTTCTGGCCATGCCCACGCTGATCGGTGCGGGCGTCTACAGCCTCTACAAAGAGCGTGCGCTGCTTTCGGTGAACGACCTGCCGGTATTTGCTGTGGGCCTGGTGTTTTCGTTCTTGAGCGCGTGGGTTTGCGTGCGCTGGCTGCTGCGCTATATCAGCAGCCACAGCTTCGTGCCTTTTGCCTGGTACCGCATTGCATTTGGCTGTGTCGTCATTGCAACGTGGCTGATGGGCTGGGTGCGCTGGGACGCGGCATGATAGCGGCCATGAATACGCCCTTTTTTCCACCCTTTGCAGCGTTGGTCTGCGCGCTTTGTCTGCCCCTGTCTGCCGGGGCCCAGCAAAGCCCGCAGCCCGCCTCCGCGCCGCCGACAGCGCAAGAGCCAGGCTTCACCTGGGCGCTGGGCCTGGCCGCGTCCAATGGTCCGGACTATGCTGGCAGCGACAAGCGCGGCAGCAATCTGCGCCCGGTGATCGGACTGGACATCGGTCGCTACACGATCAGTAGCGGCGGTGGGGGCTCGCTGCTCGACTTTGACCTGGAGCCGCGCTACACGGGCGTGAGCGCACGCCTGCTGGATGCGGACCGTCTGAAACTGAGCGCTGGCCTGCGCATTGGCGGCGGGCGGACCAGCGACGCCGATTCGGCGCTGTACGGCCTGCCCGACGTGCGCAAAACGCTGCGCGCGCGCCTGTCTGCCAGTTGGTTGTTTTCACCCGAACTGAGCCTGCGCAGCTCGCTGAACCAGGACCTGCTGGGCCGCAAGGGCGGCACCACCTTGCAGACCACGCTGCAGTATGAGTGGCAGATCACACCAAGCACCGAAATCGGCCTGGCAGCAGGCTTCACCTTGGCCGATTCCACCCATTTGCGCAGCTTTTTCGGCGTGCCCGCCGATGTGGCCCTCGTGCGCACGCCCTATGCGGCCTACGCGCCCGGTGGCGGCGTGAAAAGCACCGACTTGGGCATCGAGATCAAAAGTGCCATCACCGACCGCTGGGTGCTTTTTGGTGGCATTCGCTTCAGCCAGCTGCGCGGCGACGCGCGCAGCAGCCCCATCGTGCAAAAACCCAACGACTACGGCGTGACGGTGGGACTGGCCTACCGCTGCTGCCGCTAGTCAAGGCAATCAACCGCGTTCCACCGGCCGCGCCGGGTCGCTGCACCATTCGCTCCAGCTTCCGGCGAAAAGCGCGGTGGGGGCGTAGCCAGCCAACTCCATGGCCAGCAGGTTGGGGTTGGCGGTGACTCCGCTGCCGCAGTGGTGCACCACGCTCTCGGGTGGCCGGCTTCCCAGCAGGTCTGCGAATTCCCGGCGCAACTGCTCGGCCGTCTTGAACCGGCCGTCGGGTCCGAAATTCTGCGCAAAGGGTCGGTTCAAGGCCCCCGGAATGTGGCCCGCCACCGGGTCCAGCGGCTCGACTTCACCGCGGTAGCGCTCGGCGGCGCGCGCGTCAATCAGCGTCTGGCCCGCCTGGCCCAGTTGCGCCTGCACTTCGCTGACCGTGCGCAGCGCGCGCAGGGGCTCGCCCAGGTCGAAATTGGACTGGAAGTGGGCGGGTTCTTCGCCACTGGATAGGTCGCCGCTCGCAGCGCGCCAGGCGGGCAGGCCGCCGTCGAGCACGGCCACAGCGTCGTGACCCATCCACTTGAGCATCCACCACAGGCGGCCGCAGTAGGCGCTGGCGTTGCGGTCGTATACCACCGCTTGCATGGTGTTGGAAAACCCCACGCTGGAGAGCCAGACTGCAAAGCGCTCGCGCGTGGGCAGCGGGTGGCGCCCGCCCGACATGGGTCGATCGGCCGCATGCGCCGTGATCACCCTGCCGTCGGCGCCGGGTGCGCCGTGCGGTGCGCTCAGGTCTTCGTCCAGGTGCGCATAGACGGCGCCAGGAATGTGGGCGTCGAGAAAAGCCGCACGGCCAGCCGATGGCTGGGCCAGTTCAAAGCTGCAGTCGAAGACCATGCAAGGCGTGTCGCTTGCGCGCAGGGCAAGCAGTTGCTCGGCGGAAATGAGGTGGGTGTAAGGCATGGTGGCAGGCAGAAATGGCGATAGGGCGATGGGGCGATGGCTCCCATTTTGACCATGGAAAGCCCGGCCCGTGCGTCAGAGTTCTTCGGCAGGCGGAGCCGCCACGGTTTTGGCACGCAGCACCGTGGCCAAAATGCCGCTGGCGATGATCAGCGCCATGCCCAGCCAACCCAGCGGCGCAATGACGTCGCCAAACAGCAGCACGCCGTAGCCTGCGCCAAACACGATGCCCGAATACTGCAGGTTCGCCACCACCAGCGTCGCGCGCGGGTTGTGGGCGCTGGCGTAGGCCAGCGTCATGCACAACTGGCCACCGGCCGCCAGCACGCCCAGCGGCAGCAGCCACAGCGCCGGCCAGCCGGGCCAGACC
>JBATPF010000356.1:0-1647 GCA_049291355.1 Giesbergeria sp. | reverse complement strand
GCACGAAGGGCGCCCCACCAAGCGCGACCGCCGAGACATTGACAAGGCGCGCGACTGGGGCAGCCGCTGGAGCGCATCGCTTGACGAATAAGCGGCCACCGCGGCAAAACGCCTAGCGGTTTATAGTGGGCTTGGGTAAGGCACTCCCCGCGCAACCCGTCGAAGGAAAGAGAAACGATGTTCCCTGAATACCGCGACCTGATCACCCGACTCAAAAACACCGACCACCACTTCACGCGCCTGTTCGACAAGCACAACCACCTGGACGAAAAAATAACGCAGCTAGTCGCCGAAACCGGTCCTTCGGCGGACCTCGAAATTGAAGTGCTCAAGAAGCAGAAGCTGCAACTCAAAGACGAGCTTTACGCCTTGCTCAAATCCAAGGCCGAGGCCAGCTGACGCGCACTGGGCCGGCCTTCCCGCAGCCGGCCCTCCTTATCGTTCAGCGGTAGCTGCTGAACACGCGGGTGTTGCCGTCACGCGCCACCAGCAGCACGTCGTAGGGATCACGCCGGCCGCCATAGGCGGCGCCGTCCATTCCCGGCGAACCCACCGGCATGCCGGGCACGGCCAGCCCGAGCGCCTTGGGCTTTTGCGCCAGCAGCTTGCGCACATCGCCCGCGGGGACATGGCCTTCAATGAGGTAGCCCCCCACCAGTGCCGTATGGCAAGAGCCGAGCTTTTGCGGCAGGCCCAGCCGGCTTCGCACCGCGTTGTTGCCGCTCTCGTGCACCGTGACGGCAAAGCCGTTGTCCTGCATGTGGGCGACCCAATCCTTGCAGCAGCCGCAGCTGGGGTCTTTCCAGACCTCAACAGCCAAAGGGTCGGTGGCGGCGCGCGCCAGGCGCGGGGCCACGGTGGCCGCACCGATCAGGCCAAAGGCAGCCAGCAGGTGCCGGCGCGGCATCGGCTTCGACGCTGCGGGAAAAGGTTTGGCAGCCGAAGGCAGGGAGACAGAGACGGCTGAAAAAATCTGGGACATGAATATTCCTTGAATGCTTAAGTTTGGGCGAGAAACCGTGCTGCTGCGCGCGGATCCGGAAAGGGAGCCATCGACTCAGCCAACGCGGCGCGCAATGGGCGGTTTGAGGGCCGTCGCCACGGGTGCACGGGCAAAAACCCCATCGGCCTGCACAGCGGGCAGCGGAGCACCCGCGCGGGTGAGCACCGCCGCCACCGACAAAGGCAGCGCTACCGCGTGGCAGAGCACGCAGTCCGCGCACATATCGCAAGCAAGGGAGACCGCAGCGCCATGAGCGCAGTGCGTGGCTACAGGGACGGCGGCCGTTGACTCGCAACATGCAGCGGCCGCCAGCGCCACATCAGCGCCCAGCAGCATGCGCAGTACCAGCAGAGAGACGGCAAGACAAGCAAGAAAACGGCGCATGCCTGCATGGAGCACGCCAGCCGCAAAGAGGTTCCCCACTGCGCCCGCCATTGCAATCTTTTTCATAGCTGTCAACGAAATATGCATAAGCGCTAGAGGCATTTTTTACTGATATTTTTCAGTGCACTTCCTTGCCATGGCGCCGTACAGGTTCCACGCGCAGCATGCGCAGCCCATTGGCCACCACCAGCAGACTGGCGCCCATGTCGGCAAACACCGCCATCCACATCGTGGCCTGCCCGGCCAGCGCCAGCGCCAGG
>JBATPF010000355.1:0-2619 GCA_049291355.1 Giesbergeria sp. | reverse complement strand
CAACCTGTTCATCCGCACCGCCATGAACGCCGTGCGCGCCGCGCGCGGCGAAGAACCGCAGGACGCGTACGATTTTCTTGGCAGCGCCAAGGCCGCTGCCACGACGCTCGGCCTGCCTGAAGCCATGCTGGGCCGTCCTGTAAACGACGGTTTTTCCGGCGGTGAGAGGAAGCGCAACGAACTGCTGCAACTCTCCTTGCTGCGCCCGCGCCTGGCCGTGTTGGACGAAATCGACTCCGGCATGGACGTGGACGGCGTGCGCGCCGTCGTCGAACTGGTGCAGCGCCTGCGCAGCGAGGGCACGGCCTTTATCGTCGTCTCGCACTACCTGCAGCTGATTGAGTCGCTGCAACCCGACACCGTGCTGCGGCTGGCAGACGGCCAGATTGTCGAGCGCGGCGACATTGCCCTGGCGCAGCGCATTGCGCGCACCGGCTTTGTGCAGACACCAGAACTGGCAGAGGCTTGAGACCATGAACATCCGATCCATCACCGCGCACGAGGCCATGTTGATGGCCCGTGAGCACCTGGCCGCCACCGGCTGGATAGGCAAGAAGAACGAATCCTTCCGCCATTTGCCGCCACCACCGGCTGCCGACTGGCTGGAACAAGCCGCAGCAACCCCATTGGCCGAGAACAGCGGCTGGACCCTCACCTCGCTGGCCGGTGGCGCGCCTGCCGGCGTCACCGCACGCACGCTGTCCGCCACCGACACCGCGCAGCGCGCCGAGTTGTTTGCCGATCTGGAATTGCCCGGCGACGGTGACGCTGCACCATTTGCCTGGGCGCACCGCGCCTTGTGCACTGCGGGCCTGCGTCTGCGCGTAGAGTCCGGCACAGCGCAGCAACCCACGCAGCTTGAACTGCGCCACCAGCCGCCGGGCCAGGTAGAGGCGCCGCTGTTGGTGCTCGACATCGCCGAAGGCGCGCACTGCGTCCTGCGCGAAGTGCACCTCGCGGGCGACGCGGCCACCTCTGGCGGGAAGGTACAAAACCTGCAGTTGCATGTGCGCCTCGCTCGGGGTGCCAGCCTGCAGCACCTGCGCGTTGTCGCACCGCATGCGGACGACCGTTGCGCCCACATCATTCACGCCCAGGTAGGTGAAAACGCCCGCTACGTCCAGGCCTTTGTCGCCGGCGGCAGCAGCTACCACCTGCAGCGCAGCCAGGTGCTGCTCAGCGGATCAGGTTCCTCGGCCCATATCGCAGGTCTGACCTGTGCGGCCGGAACAAAATTCGAGCAACAGGTCTTCATGCGCCACGCTGCGGCGCGCACCACCAGCCACAGCGAAGCCCTGGTGCTGGCCAGCGGCAAGGCGCACACGGTGGCCAACGCCAACACGCATATAGCGGCAGGCTCCGACGAGGCCGACGTGCACCAGCGGCTCGCGGGCATCCCCCTCGGCGGCAATCCGCTGGGCGGCAATCCGCTGGGCGGCAATCCGCGGCTGATACTGCGCCCGCACCTGGAGATTTACCACGACAACGTGCAGGCAGCCCATGGCGCCACTTGGGGTGCCTTGCCCGAAGACGCTTTGTTCTACGCCCGCCAGCGCGGCTTGGACGCGGAAGCCGCGCGCGCGCTCATCATCGAAGGCATGGCCAACGCCTTGCTGTCGCGCTGCTTCACGGATGCCGCCACGCTCGATGCCCTGACCCAGGGCGATGCCCTTCAAGGCGTGCTGCGCCAAGTACTGGAGACAAGCCATGGGTGACATGCTTCCCGCTCGCTGGCTCAGCGTATCCGGCGCAGCGCCCGCCAACCCGTCCGGCGTTACCGGGCTGCGCGCACTGTTTCCGGTGCTCTCCCAGCATATTCAGGGCCACCCGCTGGCCTATCTGGACAACGCCGCGACCACGCAGATGCCCCAGCCGGTGCTGGACGCTCTGCAGCACTTCGAGCGCCACGACCGCGCCAACATCCACCGCGGCGTACACGCGCTAAGCCAACGCGCCACCGACGCCTACGACGCTGCGCGCGCCGAGCTGAAGCGCTTCGTCGGTGCAGGGGCGGAGCACGAACTGGTCTTCACGTCGGGCACCACCGAATCGCTCAACCTCGTGGCGCATGGCCTCTCAGCGCACGCCGGCGGCGGCAAACCTTTGCAGCAGGGCGATGAAATCATCGTCAGCGGCCTGGAGCACCACGCCAACTTGCTGCCCTGGCAGCGCGCGGCGCGCGAGAGTGGCGCGGTGCTGCGCATCCTCTTGCCCGACGCCGAAGGCCGTCTGCACGCCGAAGACCTGGCCCGCCTGCTGACGTCGCGCACCCGCGTATTCGCCGTGACCGCCTGCGCCAACGCCACGGGTGAACGCCCGCCCTTTGCTGAACTCTTGGCCGTGGCGCACCAAGCCGGCGCGCTGACCGTGCTGGACGCCGCCCAAGTGGCGGCGCACGCCGTGCCCGACATCTCTACCCTGCCCTGCGATTTCCTCGTGTTCTCCGGGCACAAGATGTATGGGCCCATGGGCACCGGCGCGCTGGTGGGCAGGCGCGAAGCGCTCGAACTGCTGGCGCCGTTTCGCGTCGGCGGCGACATGGTGGAATGGGTGAGCTTCACGGGCGCCAGCTACGCCGCGCTGCCCGCCCGCCTGGAAGCTGGCACACCCAACGTGGGC
>JBATPF010000354.1:0-4299 GCA_049291355.1 Giesbergeria sp. | reverse complement strand
GCGCTGGGCCACTGGCGCAGCAGCGGCCAGCGGGCGCTGCTCGCCACTGTGGTGCGCACCTGGGGGTCGTCCCCCCGCCCCGAGGGCTCGATCATGGCGCTGTGTGAGAGCGGCGCGGTGATGGGCTCGGTCTCGGGCGGCTGCATCGAGGACGACCTGATTGCCCGCTACACCCGTGCCTGGGCGGGCGAGGGGGAAGATGCGGCGCGCGTATCTGGCCCGCCAGTGTTTGCCAAGTACGGCGTCACGGCCGACGAGGCGCACCGCTTTGGCCTGCCCTGCGGCGGCACGCTGGAGCTGCTGATTGAGTTCGACCCCGACGCAGGGGCGCTGGCCGAACTGCTGTCGGCGCTGGAAGCCGGCAAGCTGATGCGGCGCAGCGTGCGCTTGCAGGACGGCGCGGTCGTGCAGAGCCCGGCCGCTACGCCGGCCACTTTGGTGGCCGATGGTGAGCAGGTGGTCAACACCTTTGGCCCCGAGTTCCGCATGCTCATCATCGGCGCTGGGCAGATGTCGGAATACCTCGCCACCATGGCGCTGTTCTCGGGGTTCGCCGTCACCGTGTGCGACCCGCGCGAGGAATACCGCAGCAGTTGGAGCGTGGTCGGCGCCCGCGTGGTCAGCGACATGCCCGACGACGTGGTCAGCGCCATGCGCCCGGACCGGCGTACCTGCGTGGTGGCGCTCACCCACGACCCCAAGCTGGACGACCTGGCGCTGCTGCAGGCGCTGGACACCGACGCCTTCTATGTCGGCGGCATCGGCTCGCGGCGCAACAACGCGGCGCGTCGCGCACGCCTGAAAGAGCATTTTGAGCAGACCGACGAGAGTCTGGCGCGTCTGCGCGGGCCGATCGGCATCTACATTGGCAGCAAAACCCCGCCCGAGATTGCGGTGAGCGTGATGGCGGAGGTGCTGGCGGTGAAGAACGGCGTCGCCCTGCCGCGCGACATGGAGGTGGGGGAGGCCAAACAGGTGCGCGAACGCATGGACTGAGTCCTTGCCTGGAGGCCATGGTTTTCACCGCTTTTTCTTTTGATGGGTGTCAATTGGGGTAGGCAGACCACTCTATCTGAGGGTCTTTACCCACCTTGAGCCCCTGCAGGGGCTCCTACACTGGCGTGATAACCACCGTGGGAGACCTCATGCCGACAAAAATTGCCCCTGATCTGCTTGCGCTGCAGCGCCTTTATGCCTGGGAAAAAGAGGCCCCGACCCGGGTGGCCCTGACCCAGCCCATGGGCGACGGCAGCGTGCGCGACTTCACCTGGAGCGAATTGGCCGGTGAAGTGCGGCGCATGGCAGGGCACCTGCAATCCATCGGTATCCAGCCGGGCGACAAGGTCGCCATCCTGTCAAAAAACTGCGCCTGGTGGCTGATGAGCGATCTGGCGATCTGGATGGCGGGCGGCGTTTCGGTGCCGCTTTACCCCACCCTCGCACCCGACACCATTTCCCACATCCTCAAGCACAGCGAGGCGCGCGCCTGTTTCATCGGCAAGCTCGATGGCTGGGAGGCCATGGCACCCGGCGTGCCGGCCGACCTGCCCTGCATCAGCTACGCGCTTTCCCCCGATTCGGCGCGCAAGGCCTACCCGCTGTGGGACACGTTGTGCAAGGCAGCCAAGCCCATCACCGGCCAGCCGGTGCGCGGCGGCGAAGATCTGGCCACATTGATCTACACCTCGGGCACCACGGGCATGCCCAAGGGCGTGATGCACAACTTCAACAACTTCGCTTGGGCGCTCGATGCCGGTATCCGCCGCCTGCCCATGGGCAAGGACGACCGCATGCTGTCCTATCTGCCGCTGGCGCACGTGGTGGAACGGGTGCTGGTCGAGCACGGGTGGCTGCGCACTGGCATGCATGTGTTCTTTGCCGATTCGCTCGACACCTTCACCACCGACATGCAGCGCGCCCGGCCCACCATCTTCTTCTCGGTGCCGCGCCTGTGGGTCAAGTTCCAGCAAGCCATTCAGCACAAGATGCCCGAGCACAAGCTGCAGCGCCTGCTGGGCCTGCCCCTTATCGGCGGTCTGGTGCGGCGCAAGATTCAGAAGACGCTGGGTCTGGACCAGGCGCGCATCTGCGCCGGTGGCGCCGCGCCCATGCCACTGGCGCTGCTGCAGTGGTACAGCAAGCTGGGCATTGCCATCAACGAGGGCTACGGCATGACGGAAAACCTTGCCGTCTCACACATCACCGTGCCGGGCAAGAACCAGCAGGGCAGCGTCGGCCCGGCCTACGAGGGCGTGCAGGACCGCATCGACCCAGAAACGGGTGAAATCCAGATGAAGAGCCCGGCCCTGATGCAGGGCTACTACAAGGCCACCGAGCAGGCGCGCGACGCTTTCACGGCGGACGGGTGGCTGCGCACCGGCGACAAGGGCCGCATCGATTCTGACAAATGCTTGCACATCACGGGCCGCGTGAAGGATTTGTTCAAAACCGGCAAGGGAAAATACGTGGCACCCGCGCCCATCGAAGACAAGCTGGGCGGGCACGAAGCCGTGGAGGCCTGCGTGGTGACCGGCGCCAACCTGGGCCAGCCGCTGGGCATTGTCATGCTCAACCCCGAGGCGGCTGCAGACGCCCAATCGGCCGAAGGCCGCAAGGCGCTGGAGCAATCGCTCACGCAGCACTTGGCCAAGGTCAACGCCACCCTGGATCCGCACGAGCAACTGCAATGCATTGTGGTCAGCACCACGCCCTGGACGGTGGAGAACGACATCATCACCCCCACCTTCAAGGTCAAGCGCAATCGCATTGAAGACCTGTATGCGGCGAAATTCAACGAGTGGGAAGAGTCGCGCAAGAAAGTGCTCTGGGCCTGAACCTCAACTCCCTGATTTTTGATTTAAATCGGCCTCCAGCGCTTATCCATCAAGCGTTGGAAGCTATCGATTTGTGAGTATTTGACCCGTTTGTCCCGGGCAAATACCTTCGGTGCGAGGCACTGGCCCTGGTCGACGACGCGTAAAAGGCTGGTAAAGGCAGCCAGGGGGCCCGTAAAGAAGCTGGGCGCTGGCTACCATGGCAGGCCACTGCACGCCTTTTGGCCTGACTGTCATGCTGCCTTCTCGTCGAATTTTCGCCCGTCCCCCATTCTTCATCTCTCGCCAAGGTCCCCGCTTCGCTCATGGCCGAGTGCGCTGGGGGCTGTTGCTCGGCCTGTTCGTGCTGGCGGCGGCTCTTGGCGGCGGCGCTTGGTGGTGGAATAAGCAGCGCGGCAGCGATGGGGCTCCCACCGGCTCCCAGGCGAGCCAATCTGGCCGGGGCGCTCGAGGTGGCGGTTTCGCGGGGTCTGCCACACAGCCTGTGTCGGTGGGCGAGGTGCGTCGTGAGGACGTGCGCGTGCGCGTCAACGCCATTGGCAGCATGGGTGCACGCGCCACGGCGGTGGTGCGGGCAAAGGTGTCGGGCGAACTCACCGAGCTGCACTTCAAGGAAGGCGACGAGGTCAAGGCCGGTACGCTGCTGGCCCGCATCGACCCGCGCAGCTACCAGGCTGCGCTCGGCCAGGTGCAGGGTGCACTTGCCCGGGACGAGGCCTTGCTGGCCAACGCGCGCATGGACCTGGCGCGCTACCGCGAGCTGCAGCAGCAAAACTCCATTGCCAGCCAGCAGGTGGACACGCAGGCCGCCCAGGTGCGCCAGCTCGAAGGCACTGTGGCCGCAGACCGTGCGGCGCGCGATGCGGCGCAGCTGCAGCTCTCGTACACCCGCCTTGCGGCGCCCATTTCGGGGCGCCTTGGCCTGCGCCAGGCCGACCGGGGCAACGTGGTGGCCCCGGGGGATGCGAGCGGTATCGTCACCATCACCCAGGTGCGGCCCATCGACGCCGTGTTTTCGGTGCCCGAAGGCCTGCTGCCGCAAATCACGCCGCGGCTGGCGAGCAAGACCCCGCTGCCCGTCGAGCTGTGGGACCGCGAGATGCGCCAGCGCCTGGGATCGGGCGTGGTCAGTGCGTTGGACAACGCCATCGACACCGCCACGGGCAGCATCCGTATCAAGGCGGCCTTTCCCAACGAGAACGGCGCGCTGTTTCCCAATCAGTTCGTCAATGTCAAGCTGGAACTCGATACCTTGAAAGACACGCTTACGGTCCCCGCCACGGCCCTGCAAAACGGCCATGTGTACTTGGTGAAAGACGATGGCACCGTGGCCTGGACGGTAGTGCGCGCCGGCCCGCAGGACGGTGATCGACTGAGCGTGCAGGCGGACCTTCCCGTGGGGGCGAAGGTGGTGACCGATGGGCTGGACCGCCTGCGCGATGGCGCCAAGGTCAACGTCATCGCC
>JBATPF010000353.1:0-1830 GCA_049291355.1 Giesbergeria sp. | reverse complement strand
GTCTACTGGCGTTCACCGGTGGGCACATGGTCAACTACACCGTCATCCTGTATCTGCAGGAGAAGGTGGGCTCGGACTGGTTGTCCGGCGTGGGGTTTGGCCTGTCGTTCGGCAGTTCGCTGGTGTTTGGCTGGTTTGCCGGGGTGCTTTGCGACCGGATTGCGCCGGCGCGGGTGATCCACAGCGCCCAGGCCCTGTTTGTGCTTTGCCTTGCCGGCCTGTGGTGGACCGACGCAGCGAGCACCGGCCAGAGCCGCGTGATCTGGACCCTGTTTTCGGCCTTTCTGGGCGGTCTGGCCTGGTCGTTTGTCGGCCCGGCCCGGCTGGTGACCCTGGGGCAGATTGCCCCTGCGGCCAAGCTCAAGCCCGCCACCATCGTCTTCAACCTGCAGGTACTGCTGGGGTTTGGCCTGGCGCCCGTGGTCATTGGCGTGGTGCGCAGCCACGCGGGCTGGCCCGCCGTGTTTGCCACTGGCATGGGTCTGTTTGCCCTGTCGTCCTTGTTGCTGTTAGGTACCCGCACGCACGGCAGCGATAAGCCCCGCCAGGGTGTGGTCCGTGAGCTGCGCGAAGGTTTTGTCGCCGTGGGCACCAACCCCTTGCTGGCCCAACTCATCGTGGCCGCCATCGTGGCCTATGCCATGACCGGCCCCATGCAGATCCTTTTACCGAAGCTGGCGCGCGAAGTGCTCGGCCTGACTGAACTGCAGCGCGGCGGCTACCTGGGCCTGATGGCGCTGGCGCTGATTGCCGGGGGCGTCACCGCCTTGCTTCTCGGCAAGCACCTGTACCACGGCGCTGCCATTTTCATGGGCACCATCGCGGCCAGCCTGCTCTTTGCATCGCTCGGCTATTGGAGCAGCGCCGCCGCATCGGCCACAGCGCTGGGCGGCATGGGTCTGCTGGGCGGCATGGTGATCAGCTTCGTCATCGCCGGCATCCAGGGCCAGGCACCCGATGCCCTGCGCGGGCGCATCATGGGCATTTATTCCATCATTTCACAGGTGGTTCCAGCCGCCTCGGGCGTGGCAGCCGGTGCGCTGGTGCGCACCACCGGCGTCACCAGCGCCATCGCCATGGCGGGCGTGGGCCTGGCGGGCGTGGCACTGCTGGCTGCGCTGGCAATGCCCCAACTGCGCCGCATGCGGGCCTGACGCTGTTGCATTCGCATAAAATTGCCCGCACCTCCCCCACACTGCCACGCCTTGTGGCCCAGCGGCATCTCGAGGGATGCCGTTGTGTTTTTCTGAAGACCGCCCCAGCCATGACCGACCCCGCCAGCCAGCCCGGCCTGCAATCCCTGTCCAAATCCTTTGAGCCTGCCGCACTGGAAGCGCGCTGGGGCCCCGAATGGGAAAAGCGCGGCTACGGCATGGCAGGCGTGCGCGGCACCGGCGTGCCGCAGGCCGATGCGCCCTCGTTCGCCATCCAGCTGCCGCCGCCCAACGTAACGGGCACGCTGCATATGGGGCACGCGTTCAACCAGACCATCATGGACAGCCTGACCCGCTACCACCGCATGCGGGGCTTCAACACCGTCTGGGTGCCGGGCACCGACCACGCGGGCATTGCCACGCAAATCGTGGTGGAGCGCCAGTTGCAGGAACAAGGCATCAGCCGCCACGACATGGGCCCCACGCCGGATGTGGCGCGCAAGAACTTTGTCGCCAAGGTGTGGGAGTGGAAGGAGCACAGCGGCAACACCATCACCACGCAGATGCGCCGCATGGGCGACAGCGTGGACTGGAGCCGCGAATACTTCACCATGGACGAAAAGCTCTCCAAGGTGGTGACCGAGACCTTCGTGCGCCTGTACCAGCAGGGCCTGAT
>JBATPF010000352.1:0-2822 GCA_049291355.1 Giesbergeria sp. | reverse complement strand
TTGATATCCTTGAAATTGTCCAGATCCAGAAACAGCAGCGCCCCGTGCGTGCCGAACCTCGCGCACTGCGCCATCACCTGATTCAGCCGGTCGACCAGCAGTCGCCGGTTGGGCAGGCCGGTCAAGTCGTCGTAAAAAGCGAGTCGCTGGATTTCGGCCTCCGCCCGCTTGCGCTCGGTGATGTCGCGTGCGACCCCGCGGTAGCCAGTGAAAACGCCCTCTTCGTCAAAGATCGGCTCGCCGCTGAGCCCCATCCACAGCAGCTCGCCCGTCGGCGTGGTGCGCTGCACTTCAAAATCGTGAAAAACCTCCCGCGCATGGATACGTGCGCGGTGCGCTGCCAGGGCAGCGCTGGCAGCGTGGCCTTCCGGGGCGTCCCAAAGCGAGCGGCCACGCAGTTGCTCTTCGGAGACGCCGCAGTCTGCACGCATGTTGCCTTCAAGCCGCACCAGGCGGTCTTGTGCGTCCTGTTCCCAGTACCAGTCCGACGACAGCTGCGTAAGGCTGCGCCAGCGCGCCTCGCTGCGGGCCAAGGCAAGCTGCGTAGCGAGATACTCGGTGACGTCGGCGAAGGTGCGCACCCTGCCTCCGCCGGGAAGCAAGCGGGTGCGAACCTCCAGATAGCGGCCTTGAGCGGTCTTTCGCAGGTAGTACGCAGGCATGTCCCCAAGACGCGCCTGCGCCACCGATTCCGAGGCGACGTAGCTGCGCGCCGCCACATCGATATTCGAAAACTCCGGCCCGAAATCACCACGCTCTGTCTGAAACCGCACCACCTCGCTCATGTGCGGCTGGCGGTCCAACAGCTCGCGCGGCAGATCCAGCAACTCGAGGTAGCGCTGGTTGTAGACGCGGATAAATCCATCTTCATCCATATTGGACATGCCCTGCGAAACACTGGCGAGCGTGAGTTCGAGGGCGCGCGTTTTCTCTGCCAGCGCCGCGCTGGTCCGCGCCAGCTCCAACTCCATGCTGCGGCGATGCGCGTCGCTGCGGCGCGCCAGCTCCAACTGACCCACCGTGTTGAGCAAGGGCTGCAGAAAACTCACATCGGCCGTCGAATAGCCTCCCGAGCGGTTAGCGATGCCGACCATGGCGACCACGTCGCCCCCTGCGACGATGGGCAGGGCCATGAACGAATGCAGCGGCGGATGGCCGGGTGGCAGCCCACCGGCACGGGGATCGTCCGCCGGATGGTTGCTGATCAGTGGCGTGGTGCCTTGGAGCGCCTGACCGATCAGCGTGCGCGGGTTGTCAAAAACCAGCCCCCCCGAATCGAGCCGGGCGAACTGCGCACGCGAGGGGGTGTCCCAGGCGATGTCGGTGATGGCATGGATGCGCAGCAGCCGGGTGCCTGCGGCGGCTGTTTCCACCTGCCCGAGGAAACCCCACGCACTCTCGGTCAGTGCCAGCAATTCGTTCAGCAGGGCCTCAAACGTTTGCCGTGCCGGGGCGCTGTCGATGAACAAGGCCTGCGCCCGAAAGATGGCTTGCAGCAAGCGGTGCTGGCGCGCCAGCAGTTGTTCTGCCGCTTCGCGCGAATGCGCTGCCCGTGCGCGCTCCAGCATCGCCTCGATTTGTGCAGGAAGGGAAAGCAGGTATTGCCCCGCCGCATCCTGCACCGCGAAATCGGCAAAACCATGTCGCAGGGCATGCGCCGCTTGCGATTCAAGCCCCATTGGCACCAGGATCAGCGCTGGCGTGGCGCGAAGGTCTTTCAAGGCGTCGTAGGCGGCGCCATCGGTGAGCCGGTAGGAAACCAAGGCCACATCGAATGGGCGCTGGGCCAGGGCGTCTCGCGCCTGGCCCAACGAAGCAACGCCGTGCACGTCCCAGGCCAACCACGAGTCCGCCAGCGCAGCCCGCACGGCATCTGCGTGCTCGTCACTGCTTTCCATCAGAAGAACGGAAACCGTCATGGGTGGTGCTGACTGGCGACGTATGGATTGGTAAATCATTATGGGCGCTTTGCGGCGTCCAGTCCGCTTGATTCACTACACTGTGCAGCCGTGCTGCGATTTGCCGTCGGCATTCGGCTTGCGCCTCCACCACCGCCTTCCATGCCTACTCCCAGCTTTTCCGACTACCTGCGCGAGCACATTCGCACCGTGCCGGACTGGCCCGCTCCAGGCGTGCAATTTCGCGATATCACGCCGCTGTTGCAGGATCCAAAGGTTTTTCGCGTTTTGATCGATGCCTTTGTGCACCGCTACATGGACCGTGATCGCCGCCCCGACGTCGTGGCCGGAATAGACGCACGCGGCTTCATCCTGGGCGCCGTGGTGGCGTACGAGCTGGGCGTGGGCTTTGTGCCCATTCGCAAGAAAGGCAAGCTCCCGTTCACCACCGTGGAGGAAACCTACGAACTGGAATACGGCAGCGCAACGGTCGAGCTGCACACCGACTCCGTACACATTGGCGACAGGGTGCTGCTGATGGACGACCTGATTGCCACTGGCGGCACCATGATGGCTGGCAAAAGGCTATTGGAAAAACTGGGTGCGCAGGTGGTGGAGGGCGCCGCCATCGTCGATCTGCCGGAGCTGGGCGGCTCGTCCCGGCTGCGCGCAGCCGGCCTGAACTTGTATACGCTGGTGGACTTCGCAGGGCGCTAGGGATGTCCTGCATAACCCTCGCGAGGCGGTGATAGTGCGGATCGGGATGGGCTACAAGGCGTCTTTTTGCAGCCAATAGCCGGGCTATTGGCAAGAAAAGCAACGCAGCGGATCGCCCGAGACCGCGCTGCCATAGACCGCAGGGAGTTGTGCAGGTCATCCCTGAGTGCCGCGCACGACGCGTGATACTGGCGCGGCGCAGAGCAA
>JBATPF010000351.1:0-1941 GCA_049291355.1 Giesbergeria sp. | reverse complement strand
CTTTGAGCCCGCGCTGGCCGACAACAGCTTCGTGCTGGCGATGGCAGACGCCACCGCTGCGGCGCTGCTGCCCCACATGGTGCGCATTCTGGCCGCCGAAGCGCCCAGCGTTTCGGTGCGTGTATGGCCTCTGGCCACACGCGACCCGCGCCGCCTGCTCGACGATGAGGCGGCGGACCTCGCCATTGGCTACTTTCCTGCGGTGCTGGCGGATTTGACCGCACGCAACCAGACCGGCGACGCGGTTTCCTACGCCCACCAGCGGGTGTACGACGGCGAATACGTCTGCCTGATGCGCAAGGACCATCCACTGGCCGCCGGCCCCTTGACGCTCGACCAGTACTGCGCGGCGCGCCACCTGCTGGTGAGCTTTTCGGGCCGACCCTATGGATTTACCGATGAAGCCCTGGCCGCGCTGGGCCGCGAGCGCCGCATCGTACTGACCGTCAACCAGTTTTTCACCGCCGGGCGCGTGGTTGCCAACTCCGATCTGCTGACGGTCTTGCCGCTTCACTTTTTCGGCGTCACGGGCATGGAGGGCACTTTGGTCTGGCGGCCGCTGCCGCTGCAGTTGCCTACGGTGCACGTGGACGCCCTGTGGCATGTGCGCCGCGCCGGCGGAGCAGCGCAGCGCTGGTTGCGCGCCGTGGTGGCGCGTGCAGCAGCGGCCGAGCACCTGCCGCAGCAAACCCCCGCAGCGGCCTGACCTTTCCCCTTCAGCCCCGCAAATCGTAGGTTTTGCCTGCGGGGTTTGCCCAGTCCCCGGCTACCATCCCCCACGCGCGATTGCGGCGCCGACTCCGAGCGTGTCGAGCCCGCGCGCCACGCACCATTCTTCTGGAACGCATCCATGCACAAACTTCTGGCGCTCGCCCTTGGCGCGACCAGCGCCCTGGCTCTCATGTCCACCCCCGCTTACGCTGCGGGCCCTGAAGCAGGCCACGTGCACATGCTTCTGCTCGACGCGGAGCAGCAGCCCGTGGTGGGTGCGACGCTGCGCGGCGCCTGTCGTTCCGACGATGGCGCCTTCTTCGGCGGCAAAAAGCTGGAGACCCCGTGGAGCTGTACCACCGACGCGCAAGGCCTCTGCAGCGCCGAGCTGCGTTTGTTGCCCAAACCTGGTTCCGACCGGGCGACCGCTTGCAAGGCACTGGCACCCACGGAGATCACCGAGGCCGGTGCGGCACCGGCAAAGAGCAGTTATTTCACCTTTTTTGCCGATGGCCAGGCGCAGAGCTACAACCTGCTGCAAAAGGGCGCCAGCTGGAAGCATGGCGACTACTTTTTCCAATCCCTGGAAAGCAAGGCAGCCTTTGAAGATCTGGTGGGCCGCAACACCAGCGATTTCTACCAGCGCCGCGTGGCCATCAAGGACGAGCCCACTGCCCCGACGCTGAGCTTGGATACTGCTGCCGCCCATGTGCCCCAGAGCCGCGAGTATCCGAATACCGAATTTCTGCGCGTGCAGATCGACCGCAAGACACGCCAGGCGTCGGTGGAGGTTGTCGTGACCGACACCTACATCGACTACGCCATGCATATGCAGAGCGAGGCGCGCTATGGCGCGGGCGCGAGCGAAAAAACCGTGGCTCTCAGCGTAGGCAAGCAAGGCTCCACCTGCAATATGCGTGACCTGTTCGAGCGCAAGTGCACTTATCAGGAGACGGTCAGCTTTCCCGTGGACATGGACGCCTTTCGCCAGGCAGCTGCTGCCTACCGCCCGGGCAAAATCACGCTGTGGCGGTTCCAGGTCCGCGCCAAGTCCGGCCACGAGCGCATGCGCGCGCTCAGTCATGCGGAGTTCCACGCAATGGCGCAGGCCATGGACGAGGCGCTGACCAAGCTGCGCTAGGAGTCTGTCGGACTTGGAGCGTCGAAAGCGAAAACCGAAGGTTTCACCAAAATCGGCCCCAGCGAGGACAGTTTTTGCCGGATTTGCAG
>JBATPF010000350.1:0-2098 GCA_049291355.1 Giesbergeria sp. | reverse complement strand
ATCGCAGACCGTGCTCTCGGGCAGCGTGCGGCTCTCGGCCAGCCAGCCGCTCGCGTGTGTCTTGATGCCTACGCTGCTGCTGCGGCTGCGTGCCGAATTGCCGGGCATCCAGATCGAGCTGGTGGTCAGCAACGCGATCAGCGACCTGCTGCGCCGCGAGGCCGATATCGCCGTGCGCATGGTGCGGCCCACGCAAGGCGCGCTGGTGGCGCGGCGCATCGGCCAGGTGGGCGTGGTCGCCTGTGCGCACCGAAGTTACCTGGAGCGCCGGGGCACGCCTGCACATCCGATGGACCTGCTGGAGCACGATCTGGTGGGCAACGACCAGACCCAGGAAATCCCGCGCGGTTTCGCCGCGATGGGCCAGAGCGTCGGGCCCGAGCACTTTGCTTTGCGCACCGACGACCTCATGGCGTACTGGGCGGCGGTGCGCGCGGGCCTCGGCATCGGCTTTGTGGCGGCGTACATGCTGCGCGAAGACACCGGCGTGGTGCAGGTCTTGCCCGCGCTGGAGATCGCGCCGTTGCCGGCCTGGCTGGTGGTGCACCGCGAGATTCGCGCAAGCCGCCGCATTCGTGCGGTCTACGACTTTCTGGCGCGCGAGCTGCCGCCGCTGTTGTGAGTTGTCCAAGCACGAAGCCGCCATGCAAGGGCAGGCAGCGAGCAAACAAGCCATATTTTCAATGAAAATCGGCTCTACCGCTTATCTGACAAGCAATTGCCGCTATCTAATGAATAGCGTCTCAGGCCCCGTGGCACTTTTTGAACTTCTTGCCACTGCCGCACCAGCAAGGGTCGTTGCGCCCCGGCTCGGGCGCCTTGCGCACGGTCTCCACGCGCGGGCCCAGGCTTTTCCAGAGCTGGCGCAGGTCGTACACCGCCCAGATGGCCTCCCCGAACAGCTCGACGCGGGTTTCGCTGACCGAAGGCGCGCCGTCTTCGGAATACATGTTGATGCTGGCTTGGGCGGTGTCGTCCTCGGTCAGCGCGACGATGGAGTCGAGCGCATCGTCCAGCCACTGGGCGTGCTCGCGCTCGCGCGGCGGGGCCCAGTCTTCGGGCCAGTTTTCCACCGCGAACATGAAGCCGAGCGCCCAGACCTGCGCAAACGAGGGAATTTCTTCGTCGTCCAGCGGCGGCCGATCCGCCTCGGGCAGCGCCAGCAGCGCACCGCGCACGTCCATCACCTCGGGCTCCAGGGTGCGGGGGTCGTCGAGCGCTTCCACCGGCGTATCGAGCGCCAGCGCCACCTCGTCCCAGCGCCGCTGCCACAGCGCGAGGAAACGCGCCTGCTGCTCTTCGCCCGAAAACATGGGCAGCAGCGGCAGGGTTTCGCCATCCGGCACTTCGATGTTTTCTCCGTCGCCGAGCAGCATGGACAAGTATTCGGCGGGTGGAATGGCGCGGCGGCTGCAGACCAGGGCCGTCAGAAAACCGTCGCAGAACTCCCACTGCGGGGTTTCGTCCAGGCGCGTGCGCAGTTCGTCCAGCAAGTCGTCGAGCGCCTCCAGGTCTTCGGGTGCAAGCGCAGGCGTCCGATGGGCGCTGGGTTCGGGGGTGGCTTCGGTCATGGCATATCCGATCTACGGGCAAAGGCTTCTATGATCCCCGGCTGCCGCGCCTGCCAAGGACAGAGGGCGCGCCGGGCACGGCGGCCAGTGTAGCGCCGGTCTTTTCGCTTGCTCCATGACCGACTACCCCGATTTTCTGCGCGCCCAGGCCGCCACCCAGACACGCAGCATCGCCAGCTACCACCCGGGCGGCGAGCAGTTGTGGCTCAAGAAAGCCGGCGCGCGCAACAGCATGGGGCGCTACCGGGCCATGGGCACGCTCGCCCGCCTGCTGCGCTTGCCGCTGCTCACGCCGGTGCCGAACCTGGGCGGCGAACAGGCCATTGCCACCGAGGCGCGGCGACTGCGCGAGTTGGCGTCGCTCGGCGTGCATGTTCCCGTCTTGCTGGCGGTGCAATCCGATGCCTTGCTGATGCGCCATCTCGGGGTGCCGGGAGAGCCCACGCCTTCACTGGCCAACGAAATGCGCGACGCCGTGCCCGCAGGTGCACCCGCCGTGCTGGCGCTGTGGCAGCAGGGCCTGTCGG
>JBATPF010000349.1:0-31519 GCA_049291355.1 Giesbergeria sp. | reverse complement strand
CATCAATGACCTGCGTCAGGTGGTCGAAGTCGATGTGCCGGGCAATGACCTGCAACGGATCGCCCAAGGTTTCGATTTTGTGCTTGCGCGCTGCATCAGCGAAGAGGTCGAACTTGATGGCGCTGCGGGGCTGGGGCTTGCTCATGCGGTGATTGTCGCGTTGGCTGGGGCGGTCCCGGGCGGGAGATGGGGGTTTTTAGAGGTTCCCTCTCTTTTACGCCAGCGCAACAGTACGGCCGGCGATTGGCGAGGTTCCAACGAAAATTTTTAGGGCTTCTTCGTCCCCACCTTGGGGGCATCCAGAAAATAACTCATGCGCTTGCGGGGACTCAGGTAATCGTAGGCTTGCGGGCTAAGTTGGCTGGGCTTTAAGCTGGCGCTGATTTCTATATCGGTTTCCTGACTCAGATCCAGAATAATCGCCTCGTTCTTCGGCACACTCGAGTCATAAACCAAGACGCTGGGGCGCAGTGGTTTTCCAGAATTAATCGAAATCACCATGCCCAGAGAGTCATCGGATAGCTTCACCAGTGTGCCGGGTGGATAGACACCCATGCAGCGGATAAACATATCCAGCGCCGCCGAATCAAGCAAGTGACGCTGCTGCTTGAACATCATCGATAAAGCCTCAAAAGGCGTCACCGAATCGTCCGGGTTAGCGCGATTGCAGTGGTTGTCGTAAGTGTTTACGACGCTGACGATTCGAGCCAATAAAAAAATTTGATCGCCACGCAAATGAGCTGGGTAACCGCTGCCGTCCATAGATTCATGGTGCTGACCAATAATATCGAGCGAAGCCTTCGACAGGCCAAGCTTGCTCACCACATTCAGACCGTACTGGCAATGCAGTTGCAGCAAGTTCTTTTCTGCGCGGTTGAGAGGGAGGGTAGCGTTGACAATCCGCGCTGGAATTTCCACCTTGCCGATATCATGAAACAGGCAACCGATACCAATGGCCTTAATATCGTCGGCCGGCAGCGCAAGCTCTTTGGCCAGCATCATCGACAGCACCGACACATTGAGCGAATGAAAATACGTGTCCTCACCCGCGATTTTGTCGTTCATGAGGTGGATCGCGATGCTCTTGTCTGCCAGCAGAGCATCCAACATGTGCTGCACCAATTGATCTGCATCGGCAAAAGCTTCATGCGGTTTGGAAAACACGCTGCGCTCGATATTTTTTAAGGTACTTCCTGCCTTGGCAAATTCTTTCTCACATTGGGCAATCGCAGCACGCTCTGCAATCATTCTTTCGATACGCGCTTTTTTCTCACTGATTAATGCATTTTCTTCTGCGCTGGGGACGACAATTTCCGCGTGCTCCGACGCTTTGGTCGTCAAAGGCAAAGGACGGCTGGAACAACGCGCGGGTTCCACCCGTATCTGCTGAATACCCAGCCGCTTGATGGCCTCGATCTGCGCGGAATTCTTTAGTTTAAAACTATTGCGTGCAAACGCGTGGTCCAGCCAATTCATGTCCAGATGCACATACAGCCCGACACACAATTGGTCGACAGAAATGGTAAGCGTGGCAGGAGAATTCATTGGCTACGCGCGAAAAATATCAGAATAAACACGAAATATGAAAATTTGAATGCAAGAAGCAAAATACGTTAATAAAAATTGTCGTCAAGCAATTATTCTTTATGGCCGTGGTTTTCCAAAAAGCTATTTGCTCATCTCATCATGGAAATTAGCTCAACTATTTTATGTCGCCTCACCCTCTAAAATAGAATTTTGCAACTTCTGCACTAATTTGACGGTGCAGCAACATGGCCAGAGTGCTGCGCTTGCCGATCACCGTCGGCTTGTATTGTCCCTCTGCCTTGCAGACCTAGGGGGATCCAGGCGAACCACCCAACCAGCCTCCCTGAAAACCGGCAGCACGCAGACCGCGTTCCAGCGCAGGAATGCGGCGGCAAAGTTGCCAGACAAGCCCACTTCGATAGTTCTCAATCATCAGCACGATGGGCCCCACGTTGATGCCGAAATGAAAAGGTGACACCCAGCCAACGGGATGGGTGCGCCCAGAGGGGTAAGTGGCGTTGAACGACGCTTTAAATCCGTAAGAATTTTCAAGATGCAACTGCAGCCGCAGGTAATTTTCAAGTGTGGGAAGCACGATCTCCGGCGCGAACGGCAGCGATGCGGCGGCAGCCCACGGTGCCAAGGTGCCGTCGTCCGGGCCATCAGGCACTCCGCGGGCGACGTAGTCAAAGTAGCTGCGCCTATCGCCTGGCGGATGCGGATTGCGCGCCCCTGGCCCATCGCTTGCGGTAATGCCCCAGGCGAATTCGCCATAGCCGTTGAAGCCGTGGGGGTTGCGCATGGCATAGCGCTGCTGGACGCGCGTGGCCTGCGCGCTGTTGTGAAAATAGTCACTGCCATGCTGGCGCATGAAATCGTCCTGCAGCCTGCGAAAATCGATCCAAAGATGCGACATCTGGTGGATGAACAAGGAGCTGGCATGCAGCAGTTCGATGCCTTCTACGGTCTGCCACGCGTAGGTGCTGGCCCAGGCAGCATACGACTCGGGGCCGATGCCGTGCGACGGCGACCCGAGCGCCAGCGTGTACAAAATCAAGGCCTCGTCGTACCCGTGCCAGTGGTACTGCAAAAACCCTTTTTCGGGCAACCAGCCGTGGCACACCGTCGCCTGCCCGGCCAGCATCCAGCGCCAGTCCACACGTTCGTAAAGCACGTTGGCCAACTGGCGCACCTCCGCCTCGCGCGGGTTGGATTGGTTGAAGAAAGCCGCTGCGCACAACACGCCCGCTATCAGCAAGGCGGTGTCGATGCTGGAGAGTTCGCAGTTGAACGCGCGCCTGCCGGTATCCATGTCCAGGAAGTGGTAGTAGAAACCGCGGTTCCCGGTGGCAGCCGGAGATTCGCTTTGCTCGCTGCCAGCAAAAAACCGCAGCGTCGCGAGCGTTCGTGTCAGCGCATCACCGCGCGACATGTAACCACGCACCACGCCCACCGGGTAGGCGCTCAGCGCCATGCCGACCGCCGCAATGCTGCAAGGCCAAGCCTGCGCGGTCTTGTCCCGCACCAGCCCGTTCAGTTGATTGGTTTCGTGGTCAAAGTAGCTGAACGCGTGGCGCTGAATGGTCTCCAGCATCGCGTCGTGGTGTTGGTACTGGGCAGAAGTCATGACCACTCCAGGCGCACCAGCGCCAGCGATTGGGGCGGCAGCACCAGCTCCACCCAGGTTTGGGCATCGTCTGCCACCACGCTGTGCACCTCGTCGACCAGCTGCGAGGCCACTTGAAGTCGCTCCACCCCGGCGGGCGACAAGCAAACGGGGCTTCCCAAGGCCTGCCACGCAGCGCGCGGATTCGCATGCGTCTCGTCGATGCGCGTGGCATGGGCCGCCTTCACGCGGTGATCGCCTTGGTGCGGGATCGACAAGCGCACGGATTCGCTGGCAATCGCATGGTGCGGCATGGCCACATTGACCCACAGAATGGCACTTGGCATAGGGCTTGCCGCAGAGCCGTCACGGCCCTTCCCTTGCCAATCGCCATCGCCTGCCCAGCAGGTGACGGTGTCGTGCGACCCTTCGACCTGCCAACGGCCGGTACCCAAGCGCTGCAACAGCTCGAAGCCACGGAACACCGGTTTGGGGACGCCGTGGAGATTCATCAGCCCGAACCCCCCGTGAAACGGCTGGCTGGGCATGCCGTCTTCTTCAAAAATATCGCTGAACACCCACCAGCTCCACGCATCGACCAAGTCGTCCACGCTCATGGTCAGCTTCACGGCAAGTGCTGCGCAAAATGCGCCGTCATGCAGGGCGTCGCGCGGGCTCGAAGTGATATTCCATTCGGTGTAATACTGCGGCCGATCACCGGCGATTTTGCGCGCCTCTGCCGCACGCTTTCGCATCACGCCGGGCGGGGCGTGCTGGAGCTGTGTGGCGGTATCGGCGCCAATTTCACCGAAGGCATCGGTGGGGTAATAGTGGGTACTCAAAAAATCAGGCGCGCAGTGGTGGGCGCGGCAAAACGCATCGAACTCGGGCAGCCAGGCGTTCTGCGCCGTGGCCGGCCCTCCAACGTGAAAGCGCGGTGACACCGCCTTGAGCGCCTGCCAAGTTGCCTCGTACAGTGCCAAATAGGCGGCTTGGTCGCCCTTCCAGAACATGGAAAGATTGGGCTCGTTCCATACCTCAATCGGCCATTGGGACACTTCCTTGATGCCGTAGCGCTCCACCCAATGCTCGGCAAGCTGCGTCACCAACAGCGCCCAGTCCGATGGATTTTTTGGCGGCGTGACATTGCCCCTGTAATGAAACACGGTGTCGCTGCCCGAGGCCAGCGTGCTCGGCATGAAGCCCAACTCGACGATCGGCTTCATCCCGATCGACAGCAGGAAGTCAAAAATTCGGTCGATGTTGTGAAACGAGAAAACGAATTGGGCGTCTTGGCGAATCAGCGTGCCCATATCGTCGTCCAGCAAACCATGAAAACGCACATGGCGAAATCCCAGTTCTTTGTGCGCCGTGGCCAGCTGCTGCTGCCAGTCGGCTCGCAGCGCCAGCGTGGCATGCCCGCTGCCCACGCAATGCCTCCAGGGGTGGCGCAGCGGCGCGGGCCTGGAACCAAGCTTGCAATGGAAGGTGGTGGTTGAGAGCATGGTGGCTTGCTTCAGCAGCCCGGCGCGGCGCTGGTGGCCGAACAGCACCCGAGCAGTGGCGTCAGTTTGCACCAGGTTGCAGGGCCTGCCCGTCAGATGAAACGCAGCCATCGACGTTCCGTAGGCACCAGAAAGCCATCCGGCACTGCGCCGTAACGCAAGTCCGGGCCTGGAGCGCCTTTTTGCACCCAACCTGCTTATCCGCCTCTACCGCGACCGCGCGGCGCACGGGAACGCTGTGGAGACTTTCTGGAATGCGGCCACCGAGTTCGCCGCACTGCGCTGACCCGCGATCATTCGACCGGCACCTTGCGGCCACCCCGTCATCAACCCACCATCAACCCTCCACCACCGTCAACTTCGCCACCGCCAGCGCCAGCCACTTGGTGCCATGGCGCCCAAAACTCACCTGCGCACGCGCATCGTCGCCTGTGCCTTCGATGGCCAGCACCTTGCCTTCGCCAAATTTGGCGTGGAACACGTTCTTGCCGGCCGCGATGCCGTGGGCGGGCGCCTGCTTCTGCGGCGGCACCGGTGGGCTGGCGAAACGCTCGGAATTTAAGCCAAATTGGCCTCTAGCGCTTGCCCCATAAGCGCTACCAGCTCCTGAATAGGGAGCAGTTTTGCCAAAGGCAGATTGCTTGGGTGTGATCCATTTGAGCGCCGATTCGGGCAGTTCGTCGAAGAAACGGCTCTTCATGGCGTAGCGCGTCTGGCCGTGCAGCATGCGGGTCTGCGAATGGCTCAGGTACAAACGCTTTCGGGCACGGGTGATGGCCACGTACACCAGGCGGCGCTCTTCCTCTATGCCGCCCTGCTCGCTCAATGCGTTCTCGTGCGGGCACAAGCCCTCTTCCAAGCCGCCAATAAAAACCACATCAAACTCCAGGCCCTTGCTGGCGTGCACCGTCATGAGCTGCACGGCATCCTGCCCAGCCTGGGCCTGGTTGTCGCCGGCTTCGAGCGCGGCGTGGGTCAGGAAGGCGCCGAGGGGCGAGAGCGTTTCGCCAGTGTCCTGGTCCACGCCTGGCGGGCCGGAAAGCGGCGCATCAAGCAACGGCGAATCCAACAACGTCGCCGTGGGGTCCAGCCCCTGGCTGGCGGGGCTTTGCGTCAGTGGCTGGCCATGCTCATCGAGCGGCAGCGCCACGGCGTCGCGCCCGAAGCCTTCGAGCATGACAAAGCTCTCGGCCGCGTTGACGAGTTCTTCCAGGTTTTCAATGCGGTCCTGGCCATCGCGCTCGGCGCGGAAATGCTCCAGCAGGCCGCTCGATTCGAGCATCTGCTCGATGATGGCGCGCAGCGGCTGGCCCTGGGTTTGCTCGCGCAGCACGTCGATCTGCGCGACAAAGGCGGTCAGGTTGCTGCCGGCCTTGCCGGTCATGCTGGTGACGGCGTCGTGCAGCGAGCAGCCCGCGCTCTTGGCGGCGTCCTGCAGCAGCTCCAGGCTGCGCGCGCCGATGCCGCGCGGCGGGAAGTTCACCACGCGCAGAAAGCTGGTGTCGTCTTGCGGGTTCTCAAGCAGGCGCAGGTAGGCCAGCGCGTGCTTGATTTCGGCGCGCTCGAAGAAGCGCAGGCCGCCATAGACGCGATAAGGCACGGATGCATTGAACAGCGCAGTTTCAATGACGCGGCTTTGCGCGTTGCTGCGGTACAGGATGGCGACTTCTTGCCGCGCCACGCCGTCGTTTCGTACCAACTGGCGGATTTCATCCACCATCCACTGGGCTTCCTGCAAATCGCTGGCAGCCTCGTACACACGCACCGGCTCACCGGGGCCTTGTTCGGTGCGCAGGTTCTTGCCCAGGCGCTTGCTGTTGTGGCTGATCAGCGCGTTGGCGCTGTCCAAAATGTTGCTGTAGCTGCGGTAGTTTTGTTCCAGCTTGATTTGGCGCTGCACATCGAATTCGCGCACAAAATCCTGCATGTTGCCCACGCGCGCGCCGCGAAAGGCGTAGATGCTCTGGTCGTCGTCACCTACCGCCATCACGCTGCCACGCGGCTCGAAGTGGCCAGCCACCTCATCGCCCGCAAGCTGCTTGAGCCAAGCGTATTGCAGCTTGTTGGTGTCCTGAAATTCGTCCACCAGGATGTGGGCAAAGCGGTGCTGGTAGTGGGCGCGAATCGGGTCGTTGTCCCGCAGTAGTTCGAAGCTGCGCAGCATCAGCTCGCCGAAATCGACCACGCCTTCGCGCTGGCACTGCTCTTCGTAAAGCTGATAAATCTCGACCTTCTTGCGCGCATCGCTGTCGTTGGCAGGTACGTCGCCTGGGCGCATGCCTTCTTCCTTGCAGCCGGCAATGAAATATTGCAACTGCTTGGGCACGAAGCGCTCAGTGTCCACGTTGTACTGCTTGCACAAGCGCTTGATGGCCGAGAGCTGGTCTTGCGTGTCGAGAATTTGAAATGCCTGCGGCAGGCCGGCCGCCTTGTGGTGCGCGCGCAAGAGCCGGTTGCACAGACCGTGGAAGGTGCCGATCCACATGCCGCGCACGTTCACCGGCAGCATGCTTGATAGCCGCGCCACCATTTCCTTGGCGGCTTTGTTGGTAAACGTGACCGCCAGAATGCCGCCCGGCGTGGCCAAGCCGTTTTGCAGCAGCCAGGCGATGCGCGTGGTGAGCACCCGCGTCTTGCCCGAACCAGCGCCGGCCAGAATCAAGGCGTGACCCGATGGCAGCGTGACGGCGGCGAGTTGCTCGGGGTTGAGGTTCGCCAGCAGCGGCGAATGGGTGGGCGACGGCGCAGCGCCTTGCGGGGGGAAGGCGTCGCCCTGCGGCGCACGCGAAACCGGGTCTTGTGGGAACATGCGCCGATTGTAGAAAGCGAGGCTCCATGAAGTTTTCCACCGCCACTGTCCCACTGCTGCTGCCCCTGTTGCTGGCCCTGCATCTGCCGCTGGCCGTTGCGCAAAACGCTTGCAGCAGCGACGGCGCACCCGCACCGCAAGCCCTGTACGAGCGGTTTTTGAGCGCCGATTGCGCCGATTGCTGGAGCAACCCCAGCTTCGCACCTGGCGCGAGCGCAGCGGTGCTCGACTGGATCGCGCCGGGGCGCGCGGGCGACGATGCGCCGCTGTCGGCCGCCGCGGACACCGACACGCTCATCCGCCTCCAAGCCCTTGGCCGCCAGCCACCCACAGCCACCGACGTGCACATCGCCACCGTGGCACAGCACCTGCCAGGGCGCTTGCGCGTGTCCTTTGGCCCGGCGGTCGGCGGCTACGTAGGCACAACTGTGAGTTACCTTGGAGCCTTACCGCCCGACGCGGCGGGTGAATGGACGCTGTCGGTCGCGCTCGTCGAGCAGATTCCCCAAGGTGTGGAAGGCACGCCAGTGAGTAGAAATTTGGTTCGAAATCTGTTCCAGCGCAAGTGGGACATGCGCGACCAGCTATTAAAAAATGAGCTGCGCAATCTGTCTCGCGCTACCCGATGGATCGAACGCCGCTCCATGCAACTGGCACCCAGCACTGACCCGAACCGCCTGGCGCTGATTGGCTGGATGGAGGACAGCAACGGCCAAGTGGTTGCGACCGCGATGGCTCAATGCGCTGCAGCCAAGCAATAGCGCCTGCGCCAGCGCGTCACGCGCCAGACCCGTACAATCAACCACCGGGCCCAAGTTTCTTGGCGCCCGGTTTTTTTGTGCCTGCGCAAGCGGGGTTCGGGTGGCCTCTCTGCAGGCGCCCCGCAAATGCCGGGGCCAAGCCAAGCGCCCACCGCAGGGCAGCGTTTGCCTCTGCGGCCTTCTACGGAGCTTGGAATCTTTATGGAAATCTTCGACTACGACAACGTGCTGCTGCTGCCGCGCAAGTGCCGCGTGCAAAGCCGCGCCGAGTGCGACGCGGGCGTGGAGCTGGGCGGGCGTCACTTTCGCCTTCCGGTGGTTCCTTCGAACATGAAAACCGTGGTGAACGAATCCATCTGCGAATGGATGGCCCAGAGTGGCTACTTTTACGTGATGCACCGCTTCGACTTCGACAACCTGAAGTTCGTGCGCAACATGACCGAGCGCGGCGTGTACTCGTCCATCTCGCTGGGCGTGAAGCAGCCCGATTACGACACCGTAGCCCAGCTGATTGCCGAGGGTCTTTCCCCCGACTACATCACCATCGACATCGCCCATGGCCACGCCGAAACGGTGCACGCAATGATCACGCACCTGAAGGAAAAGCTCCCGCGCGCCTTCGTCATCGCCGGCAACGTGGCCACGCCCGAGGCGGTGATCGACCTGGAAAACTGGGGCGCCGACGCCACCAAGGTCGGCGTGGGCCCAGGAAAAGTCTGCATCACCAAACTCAAGACCGGCTTTGGCACGGGCGGTTGGCAGCTCTCGGCGCTCAAGTGGTGCGCGCGCGTGGCCACCAAACCCATCATCGCCGACGGCGGCATCCGCAGCCATGGCGATATTGCCAAGAGCGTGCGCTTCGGCGCCAGCATGGTGATGATCGGTTCGCTCTTCGCCGGCCACGTGGAATCCCCCGGCCAGACGGTGGAAGTGGATGGCCAGCTTTACAAGGAGTACTACGGCTCAGCCAGCGACTTCAACAAGGGTGAATACCGGCACGTCGAGGGCAAGCGCATTCTGGAGCCCATCAAAGGCACGCTGGCCGACACCCTCATCGAGATGGAGCAGGACGTGCAAAGTTCGATCAGCTACTCGGGCGGTACGCGGCTGATGGACATTCGCAAGGTCAACTACGTCATCCTCGGGGGAGACAATGCGGGCGAACATCTGTTGATGTGACCCTTGGCGCGCGCAGCAAGCCCAAGGCCATGTCGTGCAGCGCCTGCGCTGGCGTGGCCAGGGCGTCGAGAATGCTGAAGTGGTTGAGCCCCGGCAGCGCGGCGCACCGGGGCACGATGCGGGAGCCCCAGGCCGCTTGCATCAGCTGGTTCTGCCGCAAAAATTCTGCACTCTCGTTACCGCCTGCCGCGCACCACAGCTCGCCCTGGGCGGGCGCAGGCTGGCGCGCAGGGCTGGCTTGCTGAATCTGCTCTGGCGTGAGCTGCAGGGCAGATTGGTAGCGCGGCGTGTACATCAGCGGCTCCAAATCGTGCACTCCCGAAATCGACAATGCACTGCGAAGCCCGGGCGCCGGTCTCGTGGAACCTTCGCCGCGCCCTGCTGTGCACAGCAGCATGGCGGCGATCTGACCGCCCGCAGAGTGCCCCGCCACCGTGATGCGCCCCGGGTCACCGCCATGGCCGGCAATGTGGCAGCCCACCCAGGCGAGCGCACGCTCCATTTGATCGAGGATCATCGGAATCCTCACCGGATGCGAAGCGGTCCCCGGACACAGCGCGTAGTTGACCACCACCACGCAGCAACCTTCTTGGCAGAAAGCGGGCGCCACGAAGGAATGGTCCGATTTGTCCAGCGCGATCCAGTAGCCGCCATGGACAAACACCAGCACCGGCGCGCCCGCATCGCTCTGCATTCCAACAGCAGGAAAGATATCCAAGGTTTCGCTGGCGCCATTGCCGTAGGCCAAGTCCAGCACACAGCCCTGGCTGCACCGAACCGCCGCTGAATCGTCGGCCCAGCGCTGGAGGTATTCGCCATGGTCCGGAACAAGCGCACGGTTGTTGTACATGCTGTCGTACCAGGCCGCGTCATGCAGTGGGAAGCTCATAGATCCTTTGCTTTGCGCTGGAACAGGGCTGATCATGTTACAGGCGACGCTCTTACAACGTGGGCAGCTCCCTGCTAGACGCCCCAGAGCGCCTTCTGGTGCGGTTTAAAGCAAAACACCTTGAACGCCAGCGCAACGAGACTGCAAGCCAGCTGACAGCCAGCCGAAGGCGAAGCGCACCATGATGGAGCTACCCCTCCTTCTGGAACCTGTCCATGCCCGAGCTCTCACACCCACGCATCGCCCTGCTTGGCGTTGGCCTGATGGGCTTGCGCGTCGGTAGGCGCCTGCTTCAGGCCGGCTTCCCGGTCCACGCTTGGAACCGCTCCCTTGACAAAACCCAGCTGCTGGCCGACGACGGTGCCATTGCGTGCGCAAGTCCGGGCGAAGCCACAGCCCAGGCCGACATCACCATCAGTCTCCTCGAAAACGGCTCGGTTGTCGGCAAGGTGCTGTTTGACCAGGGCGCCGCCCAAGCCATGGCGCGCGGCACATTGTTCATCGACATGGCCTCCACCCAGCCGCGCGAGGCGCGCGATCACGCTGCGCGCCTGAGCGAAAGGGGTGTGGACCACCTCGATGCCCCTGTTTCGGGCGGCACCGTAGGCGCCGAAGCGGGTACGCTGGCCATCATGGCCGGAGGCAAACCTGCGGACTTCCAACGCGCGCAGGCGATCTTTCAGGTGCTGGGGCGCTCGACGCTGGTCGGGCCACACGGCGCTGGGCAGTTGGCAAAACTGGCCAACCAGATGATCGTCGGCATCACCATCGGTGCGGTGGCCGAAGCCCTGCTGTTTGCCGCCAAGGGCGGCGCGGACATGGCCAAAGTGCGCGAAGCTATCGGCGGCGGCTTTGCCGACAGCCGCATTCTGCAATTGCATGGCCAGCGCATGGTGGAACGCGACTTCGCCCCCCGCGGCAGCATGAACGTGCAGCTCAAGGACCTGCGCAACGTGCTCGCCACTGCGCAAGAGATCGGCTTCGATGCACCCGTCACGGCGCTGCTCGAAGGGCTGTACGCCCAAAGCATCGAGCACGGCCTGGGAGAACTGGACCACAGCGGCCTGTTTGTCGAACTCGCCAGCCGCAATGCGATGCAGTAGACGGGAATGATCGCGGAGCGACCAGATTTTCTGTATATAATTTCGCTCTCTGCCCAGGCAGACAAGGTTTTAAAGTGGGTTCTTAGCTCAGTTGGTAGAGCAGCGGACTCTTAATCCGTAGGTCGAGTGTTCGAGCCACTCAGGACCCACCACTTACAAAGGGAACTGGCCATTCGCCAGTTCCCTTTTTCTTTGGGCCGCTCTGCGCACTTGCTGCCAAGCGCGGTTTCGCCAGCCCCTTGATAATTGCGCAGCAACCCGCTCCGGACGCTGGTGCCATTCCTCCTTAAAGAACTAGAACCGCTTTCCATGAATCCGCAAGCCGACGAATTGTGGCGCGCTCCGCGCTGGGCATTGGCCGTCTTGCTGGCGCTGCTGGGCATGCTGGGGCCGTTCTCCATCGATACCTACCTGCCCGCCTTTTCGGGCATCGCCACCGCTCTGGGCGCAACGCCCGTGGAAATGCAGCAGACGCTGTCGGCCTACTTGTTCGGCTTCGCGTTCATGAATCTGTTCCATGGCGCGCTGGCAGACAGCTTTGGGCGCCGCCCCGTGGTCTTGTGGGGCATTGCCATTTTTACGCTGGCATCGGCGGGTTGCGCGCTGTCGCAAACCATTGGGCAACTGGTGTTTTTCCGCGCCCTGCAGGGTTTGTCGACGGGCGCCGGCATCGTCGTCTCACGCGCCGTCATTCGCGACATGTTTCCGCCTGCGCAGGCGCAGAAGGTGATGAGCCAGGTCACCATTTATTTCGGCGCTGCACCAGCCATCGCGCCCATCGTCGGCGGTTGGCTGCTGGTGCACACGGGTTGGCACAGCATTTTCTGGTTCCTGACCCTGGTAGGCGTTGCGCTGTGGCTGGCCAATTACCGCCTGTTGCCCGAGACGCTGCATGCAGACCACCGCCAGCCGTTCGAAGTACGCCACCTGATGCGAGGGTATTGGGAACTGGGAGCGAGCCCGCGCTTTCTTTTGCTGGCGCTGGCCAGTGGCGTGCCGTTCAACGGCATGTTCCTCTATGTGCTGGGTGCGCCCGCGTTTCTGGGCGAGCGCCTGGGCCTGGCGCCACAGGAATTCTTCTGGTTTTTCTTGCTGACCATCTCCGGCATCATGTCCGGCGCCTGGCTGAGCGGGAGGCTGGCCGGGAAGATTGCGCCCAAGCGCCAGATCCGGCATGGCTTTGTGATCATGCTGACGACCTCCGTGCTGAACCTGCTGGCCAATCTGCTGTTTCCCGCGCATGTGTCCTGGGCGCTGGTGCCTATTGCGGTGTTCGCCTTTGGCTGGGCACTGATGGTGCCCGTGGTGACGCTGCTGGTGCTCGATTTGTACCCGGCGCGGCGCGGCATGGCGTCGTCACTGCAGGCCTTTATCGGCTCGGTGGCCAATGGCACGGTGGCAGGCCTGCTGGTGCCGCTGGTGATGCATTCCACCGTCTTGATGGCTTTGTCTTCGCTGCTGATGATGGGCATTGGCCTTGCTGCCTGGATCTACCTGCACCACCGCTGGCCAGAGATCGGCCGCAGCGCCATTCTGGGCTAAGCGCCTGTTCAGCGGCGGCGCCGGTCTGCGGGACGCTCTTCGTAGTAGCGCGCCTTTTCCGCATACATCGCCTTGTCGGCGCGGTGCAAGGCCGCCTCTACCTGGTCTCCGCTGCTGCAACTGGCTACGCCAATGGCCAAGCTGAGCGACTGTCCGGAATAGAACTGGTTGTTCATTTCCACCAGTGAGACGATGCGCTCGGTCAGGGCCATCCCGCCACGCTCGTCCGTCCCTGGCAGCAAAATGGTGAATTCGTCACCCCCAATGCGTGCCGCGCAGGCTGAGGCGTCCACCGCTTTGGCCAGCACCTCCCCCACACGGCGCAGCAGCGCGTCGCCGGCTGCATGGCCTTCATCGTCGTTGACAGCCTTTAGGCCGTTGAGGTCGATGGTGACCACGCTCAGCGGCCACGGACCCTTGCGCGTGATGCGATTGAGTTCTTCCACATAGAACGCGCGGTTGCGCAGCTGCGTCAGCACATCGTGCTTGCCCAGGTATTCGAGGTAGGCCTCGGCCTTCTTGCGCGCCGTGATGTCCACCAGCGACAGCAGGACCAGACCCCAGTCGTCGCGGTGGCCATCCAGCACCGAGAACTGCATGTGGATATGGACAGCGTCGCCGGACAGGGCGTAGTTCACCACCTCGCGCTGCTGAACCAGCTTACCGTCCCACAAATCCTGGAGTTGCTCGGCAAAGGACTCCTGCATTTCGCCCCGGAAGATGCGGGGAATGTTGTTCAGCAAGGACTCTTTGCTCGCAGCGCCAAACATTTGCAAAGTCTGCTGATTGACGTCGATCACGCGGATTTCCAACATGCAGCGTGAGACAAACTCAGGATGGACCTTGAGGAAGGTTTTGAAATCCCGTATGCCCTGGGCACGCACGTCGTCGAGCAGGCGCTTGACGGCGCTGAAATCTTCCACCCAGAGGGAAACAGGCGAATGCTCAAAAAGATCCCGGGCATAGCGCTCGCTGCGCTGCAGGCGCTGCGTGGACTGGGCTTGCTGCGTGATGTTCTCCAGCGAGACCAGCACGCGCTCCCAGCTGTCCCCATACCCCGGCAAGATGCGGCCATGCACGATGACGTCCAGTCGCCGGCCATCGAGTGTGTAGTTCACCGTCTGGTTGTCAAACCCGCTGGCTCCCGACCAGAGCTGCGCCAGCTCGACCACCACCTGCTCGTGCATGTCGTCCCGGAAAACGCGATCGAGCTGACTGAACAGCTCGGAGGGCGTCGCGGCGCCGAACAGTTCCAGCGTGCGCTGGTTTACGCGCAGCGCCTTCAAGGCCGCTGTGCACTGGCGCACGCGCGTCGGGTCCGCCTCGAAGTGCGCGCGGATGTCGGTCACCCCCTCGGCGCGCCAGGCATCAAACAAGTGCTTGAGCGCGCTGTAGTCCTCAAGCCAGAGTGAAACCGGCGCGAGCTCGAACATGTGCTCAAAATCGGCGGCCGAAGATATTGGTGACGTCACGTGGGCATTCCTTCTTGCCTGCATTATTGACGGGTTCCCGCGAAGTCAGAGCCCACCCCAAACGTAAAAAAGGACCCACTTCTCTCGAAGTCGGCCCTTTCAACACGAACTGTCTGGATCAGCGTGCGGGACGCGCCGGGCGCTTGCGCGCATCGTGCGGCGTAAAGGATTTGCCGGCCGGCGCGCCGGGCTTGGCGAACGCTGGCTTGCGGGGCGCGAAATCACCGCGTGGCGCAGCGCCTTCGTTGCGTGGGCCAGCAAAGCCGCCGCGTCCGGTATCGCCAAAGCCTGGCTTGCGGCCAAAGCCTTCGGCGTCGCGGCGCGGTGCGAAGGAACGACCTTCGGGCGCACCCTGCACACGTTGGCGGTCATTGAAGCCACCACGGCCTTCGCTGCGTGACGCACCGGCATAGCCGCGATCGCGCGCGGGCTGCTCCCGACCACCACGGTCGCTGAAATTGCCTTGCGGCGGACGGGTAGACGGAAAGCGCTGCGTGGGTTCGAGGCCAGGAATCACTTCCGCCTTGAGCTGCTGGCGCGTATAGCCTTCGATGTCAAAGATTTTGCGGCGATCGCGGAATTCGGCAAAGGTGATGGCCAGACCATCGCGCCCGGCACGGCCAGTACGGCCAATGCGGTGGGTGTAATCCTCGGCCTTCATGGGAAGACCGAAGTTGAACACGTGGGTGACGGTGGGCACGTCAATACCGCGCGCCGCCACGTCGGTGGCGACCAGAATTTGCACCTGGCCCTGACGCAGCGCCATGAGACGCCGGTTGCGCAGGCCCTGGCTCAAGGCACCATGCAGTGCCACGGCACTGAAGCCTTCCTGCTGCAGATCGGCAGCCAAGCCGTCGCACTCGATCTGGGTGCTGGCAAAGACGATGGCCTGGTTGATGGTGGTATCGCGCAGCCAATGGTCAAGCATCTTGCGCTTGTGCTGCAGGTTGTCGGCCCAATACAGGATCTGCTTGATGTTGGTGTGCTTTTCCTGGGGCGAATCGATCTGGATCTTCTGCACCGAGGAGCCACTGTCGTGCATCACGCGCATGGCAAGCTGCTGGATGCGCGGCGCAAAGGTGGCGCTGAACATCATGGTCTGTTTGCGCTGGCTGGTGAGCTGGTTGATCTCGGCCAAATCGTCCGAGAAGCCGAGGTCGAGCATGCGGTCGGCTTCGTCGACCACCAGGAACTGCACCTGGTCGAGCTTGATTTGCATGGAACGCTGCAAGTCGAGCAGACGGCCAGGCGTGGCCACCACGAGGTCGGCATTCTGCAATTTGGCGATTTGCAACTGGTAGGGCATCCCGCCCACCACGTTGGCCACGCGCAGACCGCGGGCATGCTTGACGAGGTCGATGGCGTCGTGCGCTACCTGTTGGGCCAGCTCGCGCGTTGGGCAAACGATCAGTGCACCAGGAACGGCGGGCTTGAAATTGCGGTTGTTGGTCGGGTCTTTGCGCTTGGCACGCTTAGGCGCAGCTTCGCCGCGCGCGGTGGCCTCGGCACAAGCCTGCTCGTATTCGGCGCGGGCCTGCTCAGCGGCTTCGGCCTGCTGGCGCAGCAAGGTGTTCAGCACCGGCAGCAGAAATGCTGCCGTCTTGCCGCTGCCCGTCTGGCTGGAGACCATCAGGTCGATGTAGCGGCCCCCCTGGGCGTTCGCGCCCATGGCCAGCGGAATGCACTTGAGCTGCACTGGCGTGGGCTGGCTGTAGCCCAGATCGGCAACCGCCTGAACGAGCTCGGGAGCCAGGCCCAGCTCGACAAAACCGTTGGGTTCAGGCGTGGTGTCGGTAGAGACTGCGACGTCGGCAGCGGTGAGGCTTGCGTCGTGCTCGGCGGCGGTGGAAAAGGATTCGGCAGGCGCAAAGTCGCCCTGCACTTCAAAAGTGTCGGTCATATTTTTTCTCACGAAAGCGACCGGAAGCGAAAGCTCCGGGCGGTCTCTCTGATGGTTAAAAAACATCAACCATCAAACGAAACCTGCAGCGGCGTCGCGCTACTGCGGCTGGGTATTCATCGCAAGGGCTGTCTGGGCCTGAAATCGGCCAGACCAGTTGCGGACCCGGTGTGTGAAGGGAGATGCACAAACTTGCAGCGCAATGCGGTGCAAGCCAACGATTATGCCACGGATTCGGGTTTTCCCGCAAGTGCGTCCGCTGCGAAGAGCTGTGCGCGGTAGTGCGCCAGCTCGTCAATCGACTCATACACATCGGCCAGTGCCGTGTGTTTTTGCGCCTTTTTGAAGCTGCTGTAGGCGGCGGGCTTCCAGCGCTTGGCCAGTTCCTTGAGCGTACTGACGTCCACGTTGCGGTAGTGCAAAAAGGCTTCCAGCTTGGGCATGTAGCGGGCCAGAAAACGCCGGTCCTGCCCGATGCTGTTGCCGCACAAAGGCACAGCTCCCTTGGGGGCGTAGCGCTTGACGAATTCCAGCACCTGCGCTTCGGCCTGTGCCTCGGTCAGCGTGGAGGCGCGCACTTTGTCGATCAAGCCGCTGCGCCCGTGCGTGCCCTTGTTCCAGGCATCCATGGCAGCCAGCAATTCCTCGCTCTGGTGCACCACCAGCACCGGGCCTTCGATGCGCGGCGTGAGCTGCGGCCCAGTGACGACGACGGCAATTTCGATAATGCGTTCTTTCTCGGGGTCCAGCCCGGTCATCTCGCAGTCGAGCCAGACAAGGTTTTGATCGGAGCGGGCCAGTTGCACGGGCAGGGAATCGGGGGATGCAGACATGCGCGCATTGTCGTGCAAGGAGCGTCCGCCCGCGCCGCGCAGGCTTGCCCTAAACTCGACCGACATGCCCGACACTGCCTCTTCCAACCTCCCTCCATCGCTGCTGCTGACGCTAGCCTTTGCCCTGGCACTGGCCGCCGGCTTCGTGCTCAAAGTGTGGCTGGCCGGCCGGCAATTGCGCCAGGTGGCCCACGGACGGGCCGCCGTTCCACCGGCTTTTGCCGATCGCATCCCGCTCGCCGCGCACCACAAAGCGGCCGACTACACGCGCGCCAAGCTGCGCTTTGGCATGCTGGAAGCAGCGCTGGGCGCTGCGGTCTTGCTGGGCTGGACCTTGCTCGGTGGACTGGACGTGCTCAATCAGGCGCTGCTCTTGGCGCTGGGCGGCGGCATGGTGCAGCAGCTGGCCCTGCTCACGGCTTTTGCCCTGATCAGCGGACTCATCGATTTGCCGGGCACTCTGTACCAGACCTTTGTACTGGAGCAGCGCTTTGGCTTCAACCAGACCTCCCCGCGGCTGTGGTTCAGTGACCTTGTGAAATCGACGCTGCTGGGCGCGCTCATCGGCTTGCCGCTGGCCGCAGCCATCCTGGCGCTGATGGCCTCCGCCGGGCGTCTGTGGTGGCTCTGGGCCTGGGCGCTGTGGACGGGCTTCAACCTGTTGTTGATGTGGGTGTACCCCACCTTCATTGCCCCGTTTTTCAACAAATTCGAGCCGCTGCAGGACGAAACGCTGGCAGCGCGGGTGCAGGCGCTGATGCAGCGCTGCGGCTTTGTCGCCAAAGGCCTGTACGTGATGGATGGCAGTCGCCGCAGTGCCCATGCCAACGCCTATTTCACCGGCTTCGGCAGCGCCAAGCGCGTGGTGTTCTTCGACACCTTGCTGCGCCAGTTGACACCCGAAGAAGTGGAAGCGGTGCTGGCGCACGAACTGGGCCACTTCCATCATCGGCACATTGCGAAACGCATGGCAGCGATGTTTGCGCTCAGCCTCGCTGGTTTCGCCCTGCTTGGCTGGCTTTCCACGCAGGTGTGGTTCTATAGCGGCCTGGGCGTGCAGCCGGCCCTCCCGGCGCTGGTGCCCGGCGCCGTCGCACCGCCCAATGATGCGTTGGCGCTGCTGTTGTTTCTGCTGGCAGTGCCGGTCTTCACCGTGTTCCTCTCGCCACTGTTTGCGCAGCTGTCGCGCGCGCACGAATTTCAGGCCGACGCCTATGCGGTGGCGCAGACAGGTGGCGGCTCTCTGGCCTCGGCCTTGCTCAAGCTTTACGAAGACAATGCCTCCACGCTCACGCCCGATCCGGTGTACGTGAAGTTCTATTACTCGCATCCGCCGGCCGTGGAGCGTCTGGCGCGCATGCACGCAGGGGCCCCCGCATGACACAAGATTTGAAGCAAAAAGACTGGCCTACGCAGGCGCGGCGAGCGCTTTCAGCTACCGAAATAGTAGCAGCACTGGCCCAACTGGAGGGCTGGCGACTGCAAGGCGACGGCGCCGACGTGGCCATCGAAAAAACCTACCGCTTTGCCAATTACTACCAGACCATGGCTTTCGTGAATGCTGTGGCCTTCATTGCCCACGCGCAAGACCACCATCCGGACCTCTCGGTGCACTACGACCGCTGCGTCGTGCGGCTCAATACGCACGACGTCGGCGGCATCTCCGGCACCGACTTTGATTGCGCCGACCGTTTCGACGCCCTGCTCGCATGAGCCGGCATCCACACCATGGCTGAAGCCCAGCGCCAAGGCCTGGTGGTGGCCAGCCACGGGCGGCACTGCGTGGTGGAAACGCAGGACGGCGAGCGCCGCATTTGCCACCCCAGGGGCAAACGCAGCCAGTCTGTGGTGGGCGACCGGGTGGCGTGGCTGCCAGGGGCCGCCGGCCAAGGCAACGAGGGCACCATCGAAAAAGTAGAGGAGCGGCGCAACCTCTTCTACCGCCAGGATGAAATCCGCACCAAATCGTTTGCTGCCAACCTCGACCAGATCCTGATTCTGCTGGCCGCCGAGCCGGTGTTTTCAGAAATGCAACTGGCCCGCGCGCTGATTGCCGCCGAGGCGGCCGGCATCGCGCCGCTGATTGCGCTCAACAAAAGCGATCTGCCCGAGCCCTTTGCCCGCGCCTGGGAGCGGCTGCTGCCGTACCGCAACATCGGCGAAGGCAGGCACTACCCGGTGCTTCCGCTCTCGCTGGGGCGCTCGCCCGAAGCCGCCCGCGGTGCTCTGCTGCCGCTGCTGGCAGGCAAGACCACGCTGGTGCTGGGCCCCTCGGGCGTCGGCAAGAGCACCCTGGTCAACCTGCTGGTGCCGGGGGCGGCGGTGCTCACGGCCGAGATCTCCCAGGCCCTCAACTCGGGCCGCCACACCACCACCAGCACGGCGCTGTACTGGTTGGACGCCGCGCGCACAACGGCGGTGATCGACTCGCCCGGTTTCCAGGAATTTGGCCTGCACCACATCACGCCCATGGACCTCGCGCGCTGCATGCCCGACATTGCGGCGCATGGATCGCACTGCAAGTTCTACAACTGCACGCACCTGCACGAGCCCGGCTGCGGCGTGATTTCTGCACTAAAAATGGGCCCTAGCGCAGATGGGATAAGCGCTATTCGCTATTCTATTTATAGCGAACTATTCAAAGAGCTGGGACAGACGCGCTACTGAGCGGATACTGAGCGGATACGAGCGCCCAGGCTTTGGGCGCTCAGCCGAGAAAACGCGCCAGCGTCAGCAGCGCGAGCAGCAGCATCCAGACCACGACAGATCGCCAGACCAGGCCCACCACACTGCGCAAGTGCGCCAGCTCGGGCTCCCGGCCGGGCGTGCTGATGCTGTCGCCCATCTCGGCATCCATCTCCAGGCCGTCGCCCGCCTGTGCGCCGGGGCGGGGCTTGAGGGCCTCACCGCCCAGCCGGACATTGATGGCGCCCGAGGTGGTGGCCAGCAGCACACCGTCGTTGTCATTGGGGAAGCGCTGCGCATGAAAGCGCCAGCCGTCGATGGCCTCTTCAAAACTGCCCACGACGGCAAAGCACAGCGCCGTCAGGCGCACGGGCAGCCAATCAAGCACCGTCCAGGCCGCAGCCGAAACGCGCTGCAACGCCTCGCTGGCACGGGGGGCTTCGTCTGGCCCCGGCCGGCTCCAGTAGCGCGCGGCAAATTCACCCATGCGATAGAGCACCGCGCCCGCTGGCCCCAGGCCCAGAGCCGCCAGCACCGAATACCAGGCCAGCACGCCAAACACGTGGCGGTGCGCCGCAAGCACCGAATACTCCAGCACATGGCGCACCAGTTCGCTGCGTGGCAACTCGCCCACATCGACCTGCTGCCAGTGCGCCAGGGCCTCGCGTGCGCTGCGCTCGTCGCCCAGGTCCAGCGCGTCGCGAATGCGCGTGAAATGGTGGCTGAATTGGCGAAAACCGAGCGTGATGTAGAGCACGGCAATGTTCCACACGACCGCCAGCGGCCAGCCCACAAAGACCACCAGCAGCACATGGATGCCCCCTACCAGGCATGCAGGCAAGCCCACCGCTAGCGACCAAGCGACCCAGGCATGGTGCGGCTTGCCCGCGTCGAAATTGCGGCTGACGGACAGCGACCAGGCGCGCAAACCCGCATGCACCGGGTTGCGGCGCGAGAGCGGACGCGCCTGCTCAATCAGCAAGGCCAGCAGGATGGCAATGAAACTCATGGGCGGGAATGATAGCGGCCCGCCTGAGGCCCTATCGCCATGCCCAGTCGCTGCCCACCCTCAAGCCGCCAAAAAACCGTAGAAATTGCGCAGCATGCCTGCCGTGGCACCCCAGATGAAGTGCTCGTAGCCGGCCGCATCCCGGTACGGCATGGAATACCACTCGCGCCGGACGCCGCGAAACTCAAAAGCATGGCGGCGGTGGTGCGCCGGGTTGAGCAGAAAAGCCAGCGGCACCTCAAAGACGCGGGCCACTTCATACGGGTTGGGGCGCAGCGCGCAGTCAGGCGCCACCAAGGCCACCACCGGCGAAATGATGAAGGACGAGCCGGTGACATACACCGGCAACTCGCCCAGCACTTCGGCGCAGCGCGGCTCCAGTCCGACTTCCTCGTGCGCCTCGCGCAGTGCGGCCGCCACCGAATTGGCGTCCCCTTCGTCAACCCGGCCTCCAGGGAATGCAACCTGACCGGAATGGGTGGACAGATGCAGCGTGCGCTCGGTCAGCAGCACCGTGGGCTCGGAGCGCTGCACCAGCGCGATCAGCACTGCGGCACGGGCCGGGACGCGCGCACTGAAGCTCAGCTCCCCAGCAATCTCGGGCTGCCAGACGGGCGGCGATGCAAAGCGTGCGCGCAGCGCCTCGGGCGTAGTGCGATTCGCCGCGATGGCCGGAAGATGGGTGTCGGTGGAGAGCACCGGCACCGTGCGCGGATCGAACTGCGGCAGCGCAAAGGGTGCGATGGGTGGGGAACCAGACGGCATAAAAGCAAAAAAGCCGCAGCAGCAAGGTGCTGCAGCGACTTTTGCGCGTGGGCGCAGGCGCCTTATTCGGCGGCGGCCACCGCAGCCACTGGCGCCTTGCGGCGCGAAGGCAGCTTTTCCTTGATACGCGCCGACTTGCCGCTGCGCTCGCGCAGGTAGTACAGCTTGGCACGGCGCACGTCACCGCGGCGCTTGACTTCGATCTTGGCGATCAGCGGGCTGTAGGTCTGGAAGGTGCGCTCAACGCCCTCGCCGCTGGAGATCTTGCGCACGATGAAGGCGCTGTTGATGCCGCGGTTGCGCTTGGCAATCACGACGCCTTCGTAGGCCTGCACACGCTTGCGCGTGCCTTCAACCACGTTGACGCTGACGACGACGGTGTCGCCAGGTGCGAATTCGGGGATGGTCTTGCCGAGGCGGACAATTTCTTCCGCCTCAAGGGTCTGGATCAGATTCATGAATGCATCCTGCGATCGTGTCCGCGCCATGAATGGCAGTGTCGGGATTGACTGGATGGCGGCGCCGCAAAAATGGGCGCGCCGGCCGGGCAGAGGATCGAAAAGCCTGCCATTATAGCGTGCGCCCTGCCGCCGGGCCCAGCAACTGCTCGTCCGCGGCGCCCAACAGTCCGGCCTTGCGGGCCTGTTCTATCAGATCGGGGCGGTGCTGCGCGGTGAACAGCACGCGCTGCTGGCGCCTCCACTGCTCGATATGCGCATGGTGGCCCGAGAGCAATTGTGCGGGAACGCCCTGCCCTTGCCAGACCTCGGGACGCGTGTAGTGCGGGCAATCGAGCAGGCCATCGAGCGCGGGGTTGAAACTGTCCTGTGCGTGGCTTCCAGCGTCGTGCAGCACGCCGGGCTGCAGGCGCGCCACCGCATCGAGCAGCGCCATGGCGGCAATCTCGCCGCCCGAGAGCACAAAGTCGCCCAGACTGATCTGCACATCGACATGGCGATCAATGAAGCGCTGATCGATGCCTTCGTAGCGCCCGCACAGCAGCACGGCGCCACGGCCCTGCCCCCAATGCTCTACGCCCGCATGGTCCAGCCGAGGGCCCAGAGGAGAAAACAACACCAGGGGCGCCAGATCCTCCGCCGGCTCGCCCCGGGCGGCACGCACGGCCTGCAGGCAGCGCTCAAGCGGCGGCGCCATCATCACCCTGCCGGGCCCGCCGCCAAAGGGACGATCGTCAACGCGCCGGTAATTGCCTTCAGCGAAGTCGCGGGGATTCCACAAGTGCACCGCCACCTGGCCCGACGCGTAGGCGCGCCGCGTGACACCGCTGCTCAGAAACGGCGCAAACAGCTCGGGAAACAGCGTAATGAGGTCGAAGCGCATGCCAGGGGATCGCTGCTGTGCAGGGCTCAATAATCGGGTTGCCAGTCCACCACGATGCGCCGTCCGGCCAGGTCCACCTGGTCGATGAAGGCAGCGACGAAGGGGATCATGCGCTCCACGGGTTTTCCCTCCACCACTTCGCCGTCCAGCACCAGCACGGTCTGCGGGCCCGTGGTGAGGAGCTCGCGCACCGTGCCCAGCGCCACGCCTTCGCGGTTTTCCACTGCCAGTCCGATCAGGTCCACCCAGTAATACTCGTCCTTGTCCGCCTTTGGGAAACCCGAGCGCGGCACGAAAATGCGCGATCCGCGCAGGGCTTCGGCCGCATTGCGGTCGTCGATGCCCTGGGCCCAGGCCACCACCGCACCCGAGTGATCGCGCGCCTGGCGCACATCCATCACCACCGTCCCCTCAAAAATGCGCGCACCACGCTCGGTAGGCTGCAGGTACCAGCGCTTGGCGCCGAGGAGCGCGCCCGCATCGCTGCTATAGGACAGCACTTTGAACCAGCCCTTGACGCCCCACGCGTCGGTGATGCGCCCTATCTCAATGGCGTCGGAGGGCAGGACAGCTGGTTCGAGCGCAAGTGGGGCGGTCATAGAAAATGGGGTGTCAGAAATTGAAAAAGGCGGATTGCGTCAGCAAAACCGACGCAATCCGCCCTGTCAGGGGAGCCGGGTTCAGGCAGCCGTTTTAGCGGCCTGCTTGATCAGGCGGTCCACCGTGGGCGAAGACTGGGCGCCCACGCTCTTCCAGTAGGTCAGGCGATCTTGTGCAATGCGCAGACCTTCTTCGTTTTCCTTGGCCGTGGGGTTGTAGAAACCCAGGCGTTCGATGAAGCGGCCGTCGCGGCGCACGCGCTTGTCGGCAACGACAATGTTGAAGAAAGGACGGCCCTTGGAGCCGCCGCGAGAAAGTCGAATGACGACCATGATTTATCCTTCGGGTGGTGGGCCGGCGCGTTAACAACCCGTTAACAACCGAATCCCCTGGATTCGCAACGTAGAGACACGCGACATGGCCACCCGGCCAGCGACACGCTGCAAAGCCGCTGATTATATCTTTCTTTCATTTTTCTCCATGACTCTTATTCGCCCCAGCGGTGATGGTGATCTCGACGCCATCACCGCCATCTATGCCCACCACGTGTTGCACGGTACCGGCACGTTTGAAATCGACCCACCCAGCCGCAGCGACATGGCGGCGCGGCGCGCCGAGGTGCTCTCGCGCCACCTGCCCTGGCTGGTGGCCGAGCAGGGCGGCGAAGTGCTGGGTTTTGCCTACGCCAATTGGTTCAAGCCGCGCCCGGCCTACCGCTTTTCTGCCGAGGATTCGGTCTATGTGGCCGAGGCGGCTCGCGGCAGCGGCATCGGCCGCGCCCTGCTGTCGGCGCTGATGGAGCAGGCCGAAGCCGCCGGCGTGCGCCAATTGATGGCCGTGGTGGGCGATTCAGCCAACACCGGATCCATCCGGTTGCACCAGTCTCTGGGCTTTGCGCACATTGGCCTGATGCGTTCGGTGGGCTGGAAGCATGGCGCCTGGCGAGACATCGTGCTCATGCAAAGGCCCCTGGGCAGCGGCGACTCCCAATCGCCCGAATAATCAGACCATGAAAAACAAGACGCTTGCCGCCTGGCTGGCCTTTCTCGGCGGCCCCATCGGCCTGCACCGTTTCTACCTGCACGGGCTGCGCGACCCTCTGGGGTGGCTGCTGATGGTGCCCACTGCACTGGGCGTCTACGGAATCGAACGCGTGCAAAGCCTGGGCCAGGACGACGCGCTCAGCTGGGTTCTCATTCCGCTGCTGGGCTTTACCATCGCCGGCTGCGCGCTCAACGCCATCGTCTACGGGCTTGCCTCGCCCGAGAAATGGAACGCGCGCTTCAACCCGGGCGCCGCGTCCGATGCGCCCGCGGGCCGCACCCGCTGGAGCACGGTGTTTGCGCTGGCAACGTCGCTCCTGATCGGTACCGCCGTACTGATGGCCAGCCTGGCCTACAGTTTTCAGCACTATTTCGAGTACCAGATCGACGAAGCGCACAAGATCTCGCGTTGAGCGCCCGCAAGGGCCAGAACACGAAAATTTCGAATGAAAATAGCCGCTAGCGCTTATGCGTCAATCGGTTATAGCTATCTATTAAATAGGAAAGCGCAGTTTGCGCATGAAGCTCAATACAGCTGCAGACTGATCCAGTAGGCAATGGCAGCGACAAAAGCGCTGGCTGGAATCGTCAGGATCCAGGCCCAGATGATGTTGCCCGCCACGCCCCAGCGCACCGCGCTGGCGCGCTGCACCGAGCCCACGCCGACGATGGCGCCGGTGATGGTGTGCGTGGTGGAGACTGGAATTCCCATCAAGGTCGCCATGAACAGCGTGATCGCGCCGCCGGTTTCCGCACAGAAACCGCCCACGGGTTCGAGCTTGGTGATCTTCTGGCCCATGGTCTTGACGATGCGCCAGCCCCCGAACATGGTGCCCAGGCCGATAGCCGTGTAGCAACTGACGATGGCCCAGAGCGGCGGTGAATCGTCGCCCGGCGCCGCGTAGCCGGTGGCGATCAGCAGCAGCCAGATGATGCCGATGGTCTTTTGCGCGTCGTTGCCGCCGTGGCCCAGGCTGTAGGCGCCCGCCGAGACGAGTTGCAGGCGGCGAAACCACTTGTCGATGCGGCTCGGGCGGGCCCGGCGAAAAATCCAGGCGACTGCCACCATCATCAGAGAGCCAAACAGAAAACCGAGCAGTGGCGACAAGAAGATGAAGGCCACGGTCTTGAGAATGCCTGAGGCCACCAGCGCGCCCGCACCGGTCTTGGCCATCACGGCCCCAACAATGCCGCCGATCAGCGCATGCGACGAGCTGCTGGGAATGCCGTAATACCAGGTGATGAAATTCCAGGAGATAGCGCCCATCAGCGCGCCAAACACCACGTGGGTGTCCACCACCCCCGGCTGCACGATGCCCTTGCCGATGGTCGCCGCCACGCTCAGATGGAACACGAAAATCGCGACAAAGTTGAAAAAAGCGGCAAACACCACGGCCTGCCCCGGCTTGAGCACCCCCGTGGAGACGACGGTGGCAATCGAGTTGGCGGCGTCGTGAAAGCCGTTCATGAAGTCAAACACGATGGCCATGGCCACCAGCAGCGCCACGACCCACAGGGCAGTCTGTACGGTTTGCATTACAGGCGGGAGCGCAGGCTCAGGAATTTTCGAGGACGATGCCCTCGATCAGATTGGCGACGTCTTCGCACTTGTCCGTAATCGTCTCAAGCAGCTCGTAGATGGCCTTGAGCTTGATCAGCTCGCGCACGTCGGGCTCCTCGCGGAACAATTTGCTCATGGCGCTGCGCAGCACGCGGTCGGCGTCGCTCTCCAGCCGGTCGATCTCTTCGCAGGTTTTCAGCGCCGCCTCGGCGGTGGCCGCATCGGCCAGCTTGTTGAGCAGCTTGACCGCATCGCGCATGCGCTCGACAGATTTGACGCTCAGATCGGTCAGGCGGGTAATCTCTTGCGTCATCTCGCGGATGTCGTAGAGGCTCATGGTCTCAGCCGAATCCTGGATCAGGTCGGCCACGTCGTCCATGGTGTTGATGAGGGTATGAATCTGCTCGCGGTCGATTGGGGTGATGAAGGTCTTGTGCACCGCCTTGTTCACCTCGTGGGTAATCCGGTCGGCCGCACGCTCGGCGTTGTCCACATCGTGCGCATATTTTTCGCGCAGGTGCGGTTCGTTGTAATGGGCGACCATCTTTTCGAACGCATGGGCGGCTTCCACGATGAGCTCGGCATGCTGGTTGAACATTTCAAAAAAGTTGCCTTCGCGCGGCAAGAGCTTGCCAAACAGCATAGGGGACTCCAGGGGGATCGGGACGATAGGGGGATGGGAGGTCGAAACGCCAGGGTTTCGCAATGGCGCGAGTTTAACGAGGCGCGCGCCGCCAAACTGCACAGACGCTTACAAGGCGCGCTCAATCCCCACGAAACATGAAAAACACCGCTCCCAGCATGCAAAGCCCCGCCCACAGGTAGTCCCACTTGAGCGGCTGGTCCAGATAGAACACGGCAAACGGCACAAAAACCGACAGGGTGATGACCTCCTGCAGAATTTTGAGCTGTCCCACGCTGAACTGGGTAAAGCCAATGCGGTTCGCCGGCACCTGAAACAGGTACTCGAACAAGGCCACGCCCCAGCTGACCAGCGCCGCCACGTACCAGGGCGAGGTCGCGAGGTTCTTCAGATGGCCGTACCATGCAAACGTCATGAAGACGTTGCTCACCACCAGCAAAAAAATGGTTTGCGCTGAAACCGGTACGGACTGCAGCATGCTCATGCGCGCCCGACAGGGAAAGAAGGAATCAGCTTCTCCCTAAAAAACCAAGAAAAACAGCATTTCGCGCAATGTGCATGCATGTTGTTAGCTATTTTTTATATAGCAACTCACACGCATGCAGCCGAAACGCGCAAGCCTGTCGTTTTACTCGCCCAGATAGGCCGCGCGCACCTTGGGGTCGCTCAGCAACTGTTTGCCCGGGCCCGTCATGGTGATGATGCCCGACTCCATCACGTAGCCGCGATTGGCAATGGCCAGTGCGCGGCTGGCGTTCTGCTCGACGAGCAGCACCGTGACGCCCTGGGCGTAGACGTCGCGCACCACCTCGAATATCTTGTCCACCATCAAAGGAGACAAGCCCATGGACGGTTCGTCCAGCAGCAGCAGCTTGGGCTGGCTCATCAAAGCACGCGCCATGGCCAGCATCTGCTGCTCGCCGCCGGACATGGTGCCCGCGAGCTGATCGCGGCGCTCCTTGAGGCGCGGAAAGAGCGCAAACATGCGATCGATGTCCGCCAGGATGCCCGCCTTGTCGCGCCGAATGAAGGCGCCCATCTGCAGGTTTTCGACGATGGTCATGCGCGCAAACACGCCGCGTCCTTCGGGCACCATGACCAGGCCTTTTTTGACCAAGTCCCAGGCGCCCTGCCCGCGGATGCTCTCGCCCTGGTAGCGAATATCGCCATCGGAAAAAGTCAGCGTGCCCGTGATGGCCTTCATGGTGGTGGTCTTGCCAGCACCGTTGGAGCCAATGAGTGATACCAGCTCACCGGTCCGCACCTCGAAGTCGATGCCCTTGACGGCCTGAATACCACCGTAGCCGACTTTGAGGCCGCTGACCTGCAAGAGGATGTTGTTGTTCTGCTCGGCCATGCTCAGTGTCCTCCGGTGCCCAGATAGGCCTCAATGACTTTTTCGTTCTTCTGCACGTCGGCGGGCGTTCCTTCGGCAATCTGCTTGCCGTAGTCGAGCACGGTGACACGATCGCACAGACCCATCACCAGCTTGACGTCGTGTTCGATCAGCAAAATCGTGCGGTTGTCCTTGCGGATGCGGTCGATCAGCTCGCGCAGCATCACCTTTTCGGTGGCGTTCATGCCGGCGGCCGGCTCGTCCAGCGCGATCAACTGCGGGTCGGTGGCCAGCGCGCGGGCAATTTCCAGGCGCCGTTGGTCTCCGTAGCTCAGGGTACGCGCCTTGTAGTCGGCGTAACTGCCGATGCCTACGTAGTCGAGCAGTTCCTGCGCGCGCTTGGCAATTTCCGCCTCTTCCTTCTTGAAACCTTTGGTGCGAAAGACCGCGCCAAACAGCCCCGAGTGGGTGCGGATGTGCCGGCCCACCATGACGTTCTCAAGCGCCGTCATCTCGGCAAACAGTCGAATGTTCTGAAACGTGCGGGCAATGCCCGCTTTGGCCACCAGGTGCACCGCCTTGGGTGCATAGGGTTTACCAGCCAGCTCGAACGTGCCGCTGTCGGGCGTGTAGAGCCCGGTGATGACGTTGAAGAAAGTCGTCTTGCCGGCGCCGTTGGGGCCGATCAGGCCATAGACCTGGCCCCGCTTGATGGTGATGCCGACGTCCGAGAGCGCCTGCAAACCACCAAATCGCTTGGAAATGCCGGCCACCTTGAGCACCGGCGCATTGGAGTTCTCTGCCATGTTGTGTCTTTCTGCGGTGTTCAGGTCTTCTGCACCAGGCTCTTGCCGTGGTCGGGCGCGGGCCACAGGCCGCGGGGACGGATCAGCATGACGATGATCATGGCCAGCGCAATCAGCAGCTGACGCAGGATGGCCGAGTCCAGCCGGCCGTCGGTCATGGACTGCAATGGGCCGGCCACATAGCGCAGCACCTCAGGCAAGGCCGAGAGCAGAACGGCGCCCAGGATCACGCCGGGAATGTGGCCGATGCCGCCGAGCACCACCATGGCGACGATCATGACCGACTCCATCAGGCTGAATGACTCGGGCGACACGAAGCCCTGGAAGGAAGCGAACATCACGCCCGACATGCCACCGAACGAGGCGCCCATGCCGAACGCCAGCAGCTTCATGTTGCGGGTGTTGATGCCCATGGCCTTGGCGGCAATTTCGTCCTCACGAATCGCCATCCAGGCGCGGCCAATGCGCGAGTCCTGCAGTCGGTAGCAGACCAGCACCGTAACCAGCACCAGTACCAGGAAAAGGTAGTAATACATCGACACCGAATTGATCGCGACGCCGAAAAGCTCCTGATTTTTTCCGAAATTAAGCCCAAAGATGTGGACCGAATCAATCTGCCCCAGACCCTTGGGACCATTGGTGATGTTGATCGGGTGGTCCAGGTTGTTCATGAAGATCCGGATGATTTCCCCGAACCCCAGTGTCACGATGGCCAGGTAGTCGCCGCGCAGCTTGAGCACCGGTATCCCCAGCAGCACCCCGGTAAAGGCCGCCAGCAGCAGCGCCATCGGAATGACCAGCCACATCGAGAAATGCAAGCCCTCCGGGAACATCGCCGCAATGTTGGCGAAGGTGTCCGTGAGATGCGGCGAGGCCAGGAGCGAAAACAAATAGGCCCCCACGGCATAGAAGGCGACGTAGCCCAGGTCCAGCAGACCGGCATAGCCCACCACAATGTTCAGCCCCAGGGCCAGCATGATGTACAGCAGGGCCAGGTCGGCAATGCGCACCCAGGCGTTGCCGAAGGACTGCAGGATCAGGGGCAACACCAGCAGCGCAATGGCGCCGATGACCCATTTGGCAAGGTTGTTTTGTTTCATGGTGAAGTCCTCAGGCGCGGTCAGCCACACGTTCGCCGAACAAACCGGATGGCCGCAGCGTCAGGATGATGATCAGCACGATGAACGCAAAAATGTCTGCGTAGTTGCTCCCAAGGACGCCGCCTGTGATCGTGCCGATGTAGCCGGAGCCAATCGCTTCGATCAGCCCCAGCAGAATGCCGCCGACCACCGCACCGGCCAGGTTGCCAATGCCGCCAAACACTGCCGCCGTAAAGGCTTTGAGGCCCGGCAGGAAGCCCATGGTGTGCTGCGCCGTGCCGTAGTTCGACGCGTACATGATGCCGGCGATGGCCGCCAGGATGGCGCCGATGATGAAGGTAGCCGAAATCACCATGTCGGGCTTGACGCCCATGAGCGCTGCAACGCGCGGGTTCTCCGCCGTGGCGCGCATGGCACGGCCCAGGTTGGTGTAGCCCACCAGCCAGGTCAGCACGGCCAGCGAGATGGCCGTGACGCCCAGAATCAGGATCTGCGTGGAAGTGATCACCGCACCGCCCATCTCGAAGGGCGTGGCCGGCAACAAGGTGGGATACGGCTTGTAATTGGGCTTCCAGATGATCATGGCCAGCGTCTGCAGCAGGATGGACATGCCCAGCGCGGTAATCAGCGGTGCCAGACGCGACGCGTTGCGCAGCGGCCGGTAGGCCACTTTCTCAATCGTGAAATTGATTGCCGCCGCCACGATGCAGGCAATGATGGTCGCCAGAAGAAGAATCAGCCAACCTGGCGCCCAGGGCATGGCGTCCTGCATGAGGTGGATGCAACTCCAACTGGTGAGTGCGCCGATCATCAGCACCTCTCCGTGGGCGAAATTGATCAGTTGAATAATGCCGTACACCATCGTGTAGCCCAAGGCTATCAATGCGTACATGCTGCCGAGAACCAGACCATTGATGATCTGCTGCAGCAAGATGTCCATAAGAAAATCCTTCGTTGTGACGCGCTCGGTTTGCGAGCACCTGCGCGAGGTTCAGCCTTTTGGGCCCGTCTGTCATCTAGCAAAAAACCCGCCAGGAAAGCTGCCGCGCGGGTTTGAAGGCGGAATTGTAGCGAGATGCAAACCTACCACGGACGCGGGCTTGGAGGGGTTTTCCCTTGGGTTTGCGGCGCATCAGAGGGATGCGCAAAACATAAGACCAGCTACTTTTCGTGCACGCTACTGGTGCAGGCTCTTATCCATAAACGCCTAGTTCGGCGAGCTTCCGTCTGCGCCGGCGTCTCGGTTGCGTGTGCGCAGTTCGTCCATTTTTTCGGCAATCCGAATCTCCAGGCCGCGCCGCACCGGTTTGTAGAAGCCCGGTGCTGCCATGCCCTCCGGCAGGTAGGTCTCCCCTGCAGCGAAACCACCCGCTTCGTCGTGCGCGTAGCGGTAGCCCTTGCCGTAGTCGAGCTGCTTCATCAGCTGGGTCGGCGCGTTGCGCAGGTGCATGGGGACGGGGCGCGTGCCGTCTTGCTTGACCAACGCGCGGGCCGCGTTGTAGGC
>JBATPF010000348.1:0-2808 GCA_049291355.1 Giesbergeria sp. | reverse complement strand
CTACGGTGCTCACTTTGCTGGCTTTGCCCGCCATGTACGCGGCGTGGTTCCGCGTGCGCCGTCCGGAGCCTGAGGTGCCCGCGTGAAAAGGGCGGACCCGCGCAGGGTAAAATCGCGGGCTAACCAGTTTCAAGCGGGCGCCGGAAACATTTTTCGGCGCCTGTCTGTTTGAAGTGCGCGGGTGGCGAAATTGGTAGACGCACCAGGTTTAGGTCCTGACGCCTTCACGGGCGTGCCGGTTCGAGTCCGGCTCCGCGCACCACAGTGAAATGAGAGAAAGCAAGGTAAATCAGCGCGTTACGTGATTTTCATGCTTTCTCTCCCTTCCCTCCATTTCAGCCGCCGGGTTTGGGAAAAACTTGGGGAGTGTGGGTGTGGCAGCAGGAGCCGGTACGTTCTGTTGAATTCCTTTGAGCCGTCGCTCCGTGTGAGCCCTGTCATCACGCGCTACGGGGCTTTTTGCCTTTCTCAATCCATTCCTCCGTAGTTGTCGCCCAGGACAAAAACCAGCGTGCGGACAACCGAGATCACTTTGGCGTGGCGACCCAGTTTTCCACCTGAAGAGCCGGTACACGCGCGAATTCACCTACGTTGTTTGTCACCACAGCCAAGCCTTCGCTGCGTGCATGCGCTGCGATGTGCAGATCATTCACGCCGATGGGTTTGCCCAGTCTTTCCAAACCAGCCCGGATGGCGCCATAGTGCTGGGCTGCCTTGCTGCCGTAGGGTAAAACTTCAAGCCGGCTGCAAAAATCTTCGATTACGGCTAGGTTCTCGTTGACCTTGTTGCTTTTTTCCGCACCGTGAAAGAGTTCCGACAGCGTGATGGCGGAGATTGCCATCCGGTCAGCATTGGCGTTGAAGATGGAGAGCACTTCAATGGGCCGACGCTTCAGCACGTAGATAACGATGTTGGTGTCCAGCAGATAGCGCAACATCAAAGCGATTCCCGCGCGTCCTGGTGCTGGCTGGCCCGCTCGGGCATGAAGTCGTCGCTCACCGCCGGACCGTCTTGGAAAAAACTGTCCCACGATTGTCCCACCGGAGCAATGATGCGTTCGCTGCCCTTGGCACGTACCACCACTTTTCGTACGCCTTCTGGCAGACGCAACTCCACTGGAAGTCTGACCGCTTGTGTTCGGTTGTTGATAAAAACGGTGCTGATGGTCATGCCTAGCCCCCTGACAGGTATATAGCACTAGTATAGTGCAGTCGAATGGAAAGTCAAATGAACCGGCGGCTCGTGCACCTACCAGGCAAAGCGAAGGCCTGATCGACCGATTTGTGCGCACGCTTCCTCAATGAAGTTCGTCGCATCCGCCAGGCCGAGAATTTTGGTCGGTGGCGCAATGCCTTTATGGCGCACGGTGCCGGAGCTTGCGAGCAAGAATGGTACGTTCGTCACCGTTCTTTTCTTGGCAAAAGCGACGCTCAGCTAGAATCGCGGGCTAACCAAACGGGGGGCAGTGCCTCCTTTGTGGTGCAGAAGTCTGATTGGAATTCGGCGCCAGTTTGGGAAAAAGTTTGGGAAAGCCCGAAAAATTAGCTAGATTTTTGAGTTTCCCCTCTGAGAAAAAGTGGTGGTGCGCTTTTGAATCCCCCGGCACCACCCGAGAGCAATTGCGCACAGCGCAGAAAGGCACGCCCGCTCATGCGGCCGTGCAACCGATATTCCTACAGGAGCAGCCATGGCAGTCAACGTTGAAACCCTCGACAAGCTCGAACGCAAGATCACCCTCAACCTGCCCTTGTCGGCCATTCAGGGCGAGGTAGAAACGCGCCTGAAGCGCCTGGCACGCACCGTCAAGATGGACGGCTTCCGTCCCGGCAAGGTGCCGATGAACGTGGTTTCGCAGCGGTATGGCTATTCGGTGCAGTACGAAGTGCTCAACGACAAGGTGGGCGAGGCCTTTGCCCAGGCGGCCAACGAAGCGCAACTGCGCGTGGCAGGCCAGCCCCGCATCACCGAAAAGCAAGACGCGCCGGAAGGCGAAGTGTCCTTTGACGCCATCTTCGAGGTCTACCCCGAAGTCAAAATTGGCGACCTGGCCGACGCCGAAGTGGAAAAACTCTCGGCCGAAGTGACCGACAGTGCGATTGACAAGACGGTAGACATCCTGCGCAAGCAGCGCCGCAGCTTCGCCCAGCGCGCGCTGGACGCCGCCGCCCAGGACGGCGACCGCGTGACGGTGGACTTTGAAGGCAAGATCGACGGCGAAGTCTTCGAGGGCGGCAAGGCCGAAGACTTCCAGTTCCTGGTGGGCGAAGGCCAGATGCTCAAGGAATTCGAAGACGCCGTGCGCGGAATGAAGCCGGGCGAGAGCAAGACCTTCCCGCTGGCCTTCCCCGAGCAGTACCACGGCAAGGACGTGGCCGGCAAGACAGCCGATTTCCTGGTCACGGTCAAGAAGATCGAAGCGGCGCATCTGCCCGAAGTCAACGACGCTCTGGCCAAGTCGCTCGGCATCGCCGATGGCACGGTTGCGGGCCTGCGCGCCGACATCAAGACCAACCTGGAGCGCGAAGTCAAGTTCCGCCTGTTGGCGCGCAACAAGCAAGCCGCCATGGACGCGCTCCTGTCCAAGTCGGAACTCGACCTGCCCAACGCCAGTGTGGAAGCCGAGATCGACCGCCTGCGCGAGGCTGCGCGTGCCGACCTCAAGCAGCGCGGCATGAAAGACGCCGACAAGGCCGAAATCCCTGCCGACGTCTTCCGCCCGCAGGCCGAGCGCCGCGTGCGCCTGGGTCTGGTGGTGGCCGAACTGGTCAAGGCCAACAGCCTGCACGCCAAGCCCGAGCAGCTCAAAG
>JBATPF010000347.1:0-2523 GCA_049291355.1 Giesbergeria sp. | reverse complement strand
GCTTTCGATGCAGCCGCCGCCAGCGCTGGGGCAGCAACAGGCCCAGGAGCCCCAGCGGCGCAAACACCTGGTACTGCACGCCCGAGCGGCTCAGGCGCTCCAGCCAGACCGGAGCGAGCCCGCCCGTGCCAAAACCATCGGCCAGCAACTGCACCCGCACGCCGCGCTGGGCCGCACGCTCCAGCGCCTCGCCGATGCGGGCCCCAGAATCGGTGAAATCACAGATATAAGTTTCGAAATAGATGCTGCGCGTGGCAGCGTCCATGGCCTGCACCAGCGCAGGAAACAGTTCTTGCGCGCCCTGCAGCAAGGCAACGCTGTGCCCTGGAACAAGCTCAATTGCGCGTGCCACGGCTCAAAGACGAAACTCCGCCACCAACGGCAGGTGGTCCGACATGCGCCACCAGATGCGTCCTTGCGGCACATGCGCGCCCATCGGCGTGAGGCCGCGCACATAGATATGGTCCAACTGAACGATGGGCAGGCGCGCCGGATAGGTAAATGCGGAGTGCTCGAACTCAGACAGCCCGATCTGCGCCAGAGCGCGCTTGACCTGCAGGCCCCAATCGTTGAAGTCGCCCGCCACCACCAACGGCGCGCCGGCCGGGACCTCGCGCTCGATGAACTGGCGCAAGCGCTGCACCTGGCGCAATCGACTGCCCGGGATCAGCCCCAAATGGACCACGATGGAATGCACCGATCGGCCGCCGAGATCGATCTCCACGTGCAGCAGTCCGCGCTGCTCAAAGCGGTGGTCGGAGATGTCCTCGTGCTGGTGCCCCAGCACCGGCCAGCGCGTCAGCAGCGCATTGCCGTGTTCGCCATGCTTGGTGAAAGCGTTGGTACGGTAGACCGCCTCGTAGCCCTCGGGCGCCAGATACTGCGCTTGGGGTATCTTGGGCCAGCGATCAAAATACGCTGCTTCGCTGCGGTTCAGGCTGCGAACCTCCTGGAGGCAGACGATGTCGGCGTCGAGCTGCTCCACGGCATGGCCCAAGTTGTGAATCTCCAGCCGGCGCGCCGGGCCAAAGCCCTGCACCCCTTTGTGGATGTTGTAAGTGGCAACACGCAGCAGCGACGGAGAATCCATGCGCCGATTGTGGCGCAGGCGCGAAACTCGCGGGTCCGCACCTATCGTCCCGCTTTTCCACTGTACTTACACTCCGACACGCGGAAACCCGCGCCACGCGTCAAAACCTTTCCACATGGCTGCCGCCTCACCCAAAGCAACGCGCGACTATGTCGCGCTGGTCATCGACGCCAATGCCACCTCGCGCAGCATCCTGGCGGCGCAGCTTCGGGCCTATGGCATCAGCAGGGTGACGCAGTGCAACCGCATCCATGACGCGCGCAACCGCCTGGAGCACATGACGTTTGACTACGTGCTTTGCGAGCAATCGTTCAGCGACGGAGACAACGCCGGCCAGACCTTGCTGGACGATCTGCGGCGCGCGAAATTGCTGCCTTTTTCCACGGTGTTCTTCATGGTCACGGGCGAAGCCTCGTATGCGAGCGTGGCCGAGGCTGCGGAATCGGCGCTGGACGGCTATTTGCTCAAACCGTTTGCGCCGTCTGCACTGTTTGAACGCTTGCGCCTGGCGCGCAAGCGCAAAGAGCATCTCAGCGCGATCTTCGAGGCCATCGAGGCAGAAGACTTCGAAATGGCCGCCGGCCTGTGCGTGGAGCGGTTTGTCCACCGCGGCCCCTACTGGCTGTACGCAGCACGCATCGGCACCGAGCTGCTGCTGCGCCTGGGGCGTCACGAACAAGCCAAGAAGATGTTCGAAGCGGTCATTGCCGCACGCGCTCTGCCCTGGGCCAAACTGGGTGTCGCACGCGCGCAGATCGAAGGCGGCCAGAACGCGCAGGCGGCCGCAACGCTGCAAGGTCTGATCGAAGAGGACGAGAGCTTTGCCGACGCCTATGACGTTCTGGGCCGCGCGCAAATCGAACAGGGCCAGTTCGAGGCCGCCCTGGAAACCTACCGCCTGGCCGTGTCGCTGACCCCCGATTCGCTGGTGCGCGTGCAAAAGCTCGGGCTGATGTCGTACTACTTGGGTGAACGCGCTGCAGCGCGCACCGCGCTCTCCCGCGCCGTGCAGTTGGGCATCGATTCGAAGCTGTTTGACTACCAGTCGCTGGTGCTGTTTGCCTTCAGCTGCTTTGACGAAGGCGACACCAAGGGGCTCGATCGCTGCCGGGCCGACTTTGGGCGTGCGCTCGAACGCCACAGCGACAGCTTGCGCATCAAGCGCTTCGTGCGCGTGACGGCTGCGCTGCAATCGATTGCTCAGCGCAAATTCTCAGACGCGGTGGACGCGGTGCGCGACATGGCACGCGACATTGCACAGCCGGATTTCGATTTCGAAGCAGCCTGCAATCTGGCGGCACTCATCGCAACGCTGGCCACCACCTCGATCACGCTGGAAGAGGCCGAGGGCTGGATGCAAAAGATTGGTATGCGCTACGCTCACACACGGGCTCTGGCCCAGTTGCTTGGAAGCGCCTGCGGCTCGCATACTG
>JBATPF010000346.1:0-5250 GCA_049291355.1 Giesbergeria sp. | reverse complement strand
GTTTGAGGCGCGTGTTGATGTCCACAAAGCGCGGAATGCGGTCCTCTGCACCCAGCGACGGCAACGCGGCAATGAAGGCCTCGCTGGCCAGGCCTGGCAGCAAAGCCGACTGGCGCGCGTAGAGGCGCCGGTAGGTGTCGTGGTCCTGCTCGGTGTAGCGGGCGTAGTCCTGCGGGCAGGTGTAGTCGGCGCCAGCGCGGGCGTAGTCGCCGCGCGGTGGGCGCTCGCTGGCGCCATAGACAACGGGTTCGACGGCCATGGGGTCTCCTTTCTGGTTTTGCTTGGTGCAAGCACTATTTGCGGCATATGGCACTGGCGCAGCCCAAGCCAGTGCTCCCGCGCTAGGGCCGCCCCGCCGCGCTGGGAGCGTCCCCCTTCCCGAAATGGCGTAGCCATTCGAGAGAAGGGGGGAGGCGCCGCAGGCGACTCAGGGGGTTGTTGCCCCCGCTGGCGCCTTGAGCACGCCGCGGCGGATCTGGTCGAGTTCGATGCTTTCGAACAGCGCCTTGAAGTTGCCGTTGCCAAAGCCGTCGTCGCCTTTCCTCTGGATGAACTCGAAGAAGATCGGACCGAGCTGGTTTTCGCTGAAGATCTGCAGCAGCAGGGCATCCTTCTTGCCGTCGATCAGGATCTTGCGCTTGTGCAGCTCTTCGAGCGGCTCACCATGGCCGGGGATGCGCTTGTCCACCAGTTCGTAGTAGGTGTCAATGGTGTCAAGCAGGCGCACGCCGCTCGCGCGCAAGCGGTCCACGGTTTGGTACAGGTCGTCCGAGCCCATGGCGATGTGCTGGATGCCCTCGCCCTTGTACATGTCCAGGTATTCCTGGATCTGGCCGGGGTTCTCTTTGCCTTCCTCGTTGATCGGGATGCGGATCTTGCCGCAGGGGCTGGTCATGGCCTTGCTCTTGACGCCCGTCACCTGGCCTTCGATATCGAAGTACTTGATTTCCCGGAAGTTGAACAGGCGCTCGTAGAAGTCCGCCCACTCACCCATGCGCCCGCGGTGCACGTTGTGCGTGAGGTGGTCGATGTAGGTCAGGCCGTGGCCGAAGGGCTGCAGTGCCTCCTGTGCGCTGACGCCCGGAAGGGCTTCGAAATCGACGTCGAAGAAACCGATGTTGCCGATGTCGCCGGGCTGCGCGCCGCCCTTGCCGCGCCAGCGGTCGACAAAGTAAATCAGGCTGTCGCCAATTCCCTTGATGGCCGGGATGTTCAACTCGCCTGGGCCTGCCTTGCCAGCATAGCCCCAGGCACCGAGGGATACGGCGCGCTCGTAAGCGGCTTTGGCGTCGTGTACGCGGAACGCTATGGCGCAGACGCTGGGCCCGTGATGGCGCGCAAAACGCTGGGCAAAGCTGTCAGGCTCGGCGTTGATCAGGAAGTTGATCGTGCCCTGGCGGTAGAGAGTGACATTCTTGTGGCGGTGGCGTGCCACTGGCCGGAAGCCCATGGCTTCGAAGGCGTGGCCCATGGCGGTTGGGTCGGGCGCGGCGTATTCAATGAATTCAAAGCCGTCGGTGCCCATGGGGTTGTCCCAGGCGGCATGGGCGTCGGCGGACGCAAGAATCTCGGTGGGGTGCATGCTGTCTCCGTCTTGTGGAAGGTTCTTGGCGCTGGTTCGCGAAGCCAGGATGCGGCGCGGCCGCGCCGTTGCGAACGAACTCTTGCACTGTAGAGGGCATTTCCATCAATATTTAGGCGAATTGTTGCGATATTACGCAGGTTTATTCAATGGAGTTGCGATATGTCAACGCGCAGCACTGTGCAATATGTCCTGCGCCGTCGTGGCGCCAAGGCGTTGTTCAGCGGATCGAAGCAGCGCGCAGCGCCAGCGCTCCGTCGAGTCGCAATTGCTCCTGGGGTGTGAAGCTGCGATCGCGCAGCAGCGCCAGGGCTTGGGCGTCGGTCTGGCTCGCCTGCGCGCGAGCGTAGCCGTCCAGCCGCGCGTTCCAATCGCGGTCTTGTGCGTCCAGCTGGGCCAGGCGCTGGGCGGCTTCCTCGCCCAAGCGCGCACTGCGCTGCACAAAGCGGGTGCGGTCATCGGTTCCGGCCGCGTTGAAGGCGGCGGTTTGTGCGCCCACGTCTTCTTGCACCACGCTTTGGGCGCGTTCGGCGCGTTGCTGCGGGTCGAGTTCGGTTTCTGTGCCCGCGAGCGCTTGGCGGCGCTGCTCCGCGGTCAGATCGGGGTTGCGTTCGATCTCCAGGCGCGCCAGGGTGTAGCGGTCGAGCGCCTGCTGGTCGGCAAACAGCGCGTCGAATTCGGGTTCGTCGAAATACTGGCGGCGCAGTGCATCGCGCGCCTGCAGCACGTCGCGCAGGGCCCGAGGGTCGGTGGCGTCCTGCGGTGGCTTGAGTTCGCCCAGGGCGACGCGGTAGTCCACATAGCGCTCGGCCAGTGCCAGCGCGCGCGTGCTGAGCGCCTCGCCAAAGCGCCGCGCCACCAACTCGGCCAGGCGGCGCTTCAAGGCTTGTGGATCGGGCATGTCGCCGGCTTCCAGCAGCATCGCTTCCAGTTCATCGCGCAGCCCTGGGGTGAGCAGGGGGTCGGCGGCGGTGGAACTCAGCGCGGACGTCCCATGGGGTGCAAGCGGTTCACCGTTGCGTATCGGCGATGCCCCGGCGCCTGCCAGCAGCTTTGCCACGCCTTGGGCATCTGATTTTTCAATGTCTTGCGGCACCAGCCACCACGCGCCGGCCGCAATCACTGCGGCCGTGCACATCAGGGCGATGGCGCGCCCATTCACAGCCCGGCGTTCTTCAGGCGGTTGGCCTGCTCACGGTACAGCGTGACCGGGTCGGGTGAGAACCAGTCGCGCAGGCCCACCATCTGGTTGACTTCGTCCAGGTGGTTCTGCCGGTAGTCGCCCAGGTGGCGGCCCAGATGCGCCGAACAAGCTGCAACCAGGCCATCGTTGGCCTCGCCAAACACCAGGCCCGTGGCAAACAAGGCAGCGTCGCTCGGGTCAAGGACGTTGGTCAGCGTGTTCTTGCCGGTCCAGGAGTAATAGCGCACGCCCGCCACCAGTTCGGCGCCGTTGCCGCAGCCGCTGGAGGGAACGCCGGCGCCAAAGCGCTGGTTGAAGCGTGCCGAGCCGGCCGTGGTCAGCGAATCAAGGGCCGCAGTGGGCATCTGTGGCAGTCCGCTGCCGCCCGAGGCCAAGTTGATCAACGTCACCAATGCGCCAGCGGCGCCCTGGGCAACCGTCTCGCCCACACTGCCGGCCGGGGCCACGCCGCGCAGGACGTCGGCCACGCGCGAACCGCGGTTGACGCCGCCGACCGAAGTGACTGAAGCAACGAGTTGCGGAGCCACACCGGCCACATAGCGTGCCGTAGGGCCGCCATGCGAGTGGCCGATCAGGTTCACCTTGGCTGCGCCGGTGATCGCCAGAATGTTGCGCACCTGCGCGAGCAACTGTTCACCGCGCACCTCGGTGCTGTTGGCCGCCGACACCTGCGCCACGTAGACCTGGGCGCCGCTCTGGCGCAGATTGCTTGGGATCCCGTAGAAATAATCGACACCGAAGACCGAATCAAAGCCGAACAGCCCATGCACCAAGACGATGGGATAGCGCGTCTGGGCATAGTTGCTCGCGGCGGTGGCAGGCAGCGCAGCGGCAAACAGCAGAGCCAAAGCGAATATCCAGCGCCTGCGCAACTGGCGGAAAAAAGAGGTCATGGGTGTCTCCTGGTATTTGTAGACAAAAAAGAACGCTCGTTCGTTTTTGTGAATAGAATTATTTCTGTGACGGCCGATGCTGCGTATTCGGAGATACCCGGGTTGCCGCAAGTCGCGCAGACGGAACCCGTATCGATAGAATCCTGCGCGATGCAAACCAAAGACGCACTCGACAAGCTGGATCGGTCTATCCTGCGCTGTCTGCAAGCCAACGGCCGCGAAACCTATGACGTCATCGGAGAGCAGGTGGGCCTCTCACCCAGCGCGGTCTTGCGCCGCGTCAAGCGCCTGGAAGAGGCGGGGGTGATCGACCGCTACGTAGCACTGGTCAAGCCCGAATCGGTGGGTTTGGGGCTGACCGCCTACCTCAACGTGCGCCTGGAAAAAGCCACCGAGAGCCACAAGCGCAATCCGATGGACGTGTTTCGCGCGGCCGTCCAGACCTGGCCAGAAGTGGTGGAGTGCGCTTCGCTGACCGGAGAGATGGACTACCTGCTGCGCGTGGTGGTGGCGGACATGGCCCATTACAGCCGGTTCATCATGGAAACGCTGCTCAAGCACCCCAGCGTCCAGGATTGCAAGACGAGCTTTGTGCTGGACCACGTGAAGGCCACGACGGCGGTGCCGGTCTGACCGCATTTCGCGCCTTTGTCTGACAAGCGGAGAGAATGTAAGCTATTGATTTAATTTGTTAATTTGGCTTTTCAGTCTAATTTGTTGCAATGCAGCAAAAAAGACTTGGAAAGCACAGTCAGAGCGCCTATATTCCGTGCATGACTGAAACCAAAGACTGGCTCAAGACATCCTGGAACGCTGGAATGGACCTTCTGCGTCCCACTGGCGCGCTGTCGTCGGGTGCCTCGCGCAGCCCGCTGATGATTCCCATCCGCTCGCTCGGTCCGCACCATCGGGAGCGCATCGCTCAGCATTTGCTGAAGCTCGCGCCAGCGGACCGTTACCTGCGGTTTGGCTATTCGGCCAGCGACGAGCAGGTGCGGCGCTACATTGAGCAACTCGATTTCGAGCGCGACGATATTTTCGGTATTTACAACCGCCGTCTCGAACTGATTGCCATGGCGCACTTGGCGTTTGCGCCCACTCCCTCACACAGTGAATGTGCCGAATTTGGCGTATCAGTGCTTGAGCACGCACGCGGCAGGGGCTACGGTGCGCGTTTGTTCGAGCGTGCTTGTATTCACGCACGGAATGCAAACGTGCGCATGCTGTTCATCCATGCGCTTTCAGAAAATACCCCCATGCTCAACATCGCCCGCTCGGCAGGCGCCGTGGTGCGGCGCGATGGCTCGGAGTCCGAAGCTTTTCTGGAGCTTGCGCCCGCGAGTCTGGACACGCGCATGGCCGAGGTGGTGGAGCAGCAGTTCGCCGAACTGGACTACCGCTTCAAACAACAGGCGCACCAGTTCTGGGCCTTTTTAAGCGGCATGCAGGCGCAGCGCAGCGGTGCGCCGGGCGACGGACAGCCGCCGCCGCACTGAGCCGGTAGCAGGCGGAGCGCCGGCGCCACTACACTAGCGCTCTGTTTCACTACCGCACGTCCTGCACCCGAAGGC
>JBATPF010000345.1:0-8509 GCA_049291355.1 Giesbergeria sp. | reverse complement strand
AGGTCGTACACCGCGTAGATGCCCTCGCTTGCGTTGTCGAGGCCGTAGGCAATCGCAGCCGCGGTGGGCTCGTTGATCAGGCGCAGCACGTCGATGCCTGCCAGGCGGGCGGCGTCCTTGGTGGCCTGGCGCTGCGCGTCGTCGAAATACGCCGGCACGGTGATGACGGCGCCGTAGATGTCGTCGTTGAAGCTGTCTTCGGCCCGCTGGCGCAACGTGGCCAAAATTTCGGCGCTCACTTCCACCGGCGACTTGGCGCCCTGCGCCGTGGCGATGCGCAGCATGCCGGCGTTGCTGTCGAGCGATTCGAGTTCGTAGGCGTGCTCCAGGGCATAGGGGAGCTTTTCCGCTGCCGCGATGTCGCCCCGACTGCGGCCCATGAAGCGTTTGACCGAGGCAATGGTGTTGGCGGCATCGTGCTGCAGGAACGGCACGGCGTCGTAGCCAATCTGCCGCCCGCCGCCTTCGGGGTAGCGCACGATGGAAGGCAGCAGCACGCGGCCCTGCGCATCGGGCAGGCACTCGGCAACGCCGCTGCGCACGGCGGCCACCAGCGAATGCGTGGTGCCGAGGTCAATGCCCACGGCCACGCGCCGCTGGTGGGGGTTGGGGGATTGGCCGGGTTCGGAAATCTGCAGCAGCGCCATGGAATCCTGTTCTTATGGGGGCCGACGCGTGACTGGGATGGGCGCGCCGGGCAATTGGCTATTGTCCCAGTTGCTCGGCGCGCTGCTCAACGCTGTCGGCAAATCGCGCAAGGAACATGAGGGCTCTGACCTCGCGCGCTGCGGCGGCGAAGTCTTGTGTTTGGTCGAGGGCTTGCGCGCAGTGGGCAAAAGTATCCTCCTCAGCCGTGCGCACGCTGCTGCGCAGCGCGTCGACATCCTGCACGCTGGCGGCATCGTCCAGCGCTTCGCGCCACTCCATTTGCTGCATCAGGAAAGCGGTTGGCATGGCAGTGTTGTCCTCCGCCTGCACCGGTGCGCCGCCCAGTTCACACAAGTAGGCCGCGCGGGCGAGCGGGTCTTTGAGACGCCGGTACGCCTCGTTGATGCGCACCGACCATTGCATAGCCACGCGCTGCGCAGCGGCGCCCTGTACGGCAAAGCGGTCGGGGTGCGCTTGACGCTGCAGTTCCTTCCAGCGCGCGTCCAGTTGTGCTGCGTCTTGCTCGAAGCGACGCGGCACGCCAAACAGTTCGAAATCATCGGATTGGAGGTTCATGGCCGCTCTTTAGTCGTTCGTGAAAATGCGATGCGTCACAAACCACGGTTAAAACTGGCACGCCCCAGCCCAGCAGCCGCCGTGCTAGGGCCGCCCCGCCGCACTGGCGGTGTCCCCCTTCCCGAATGGCGCAGCGATTCGAGAGAAGGGGGAAGGCGCAAAGCGCCTCAGGGGGTTGTTGGCTAGACTCTGAAGCTCTCGCCACAGCCGCAGCGGTCGCGCTCGTTCGGGTTGCTGAACTTGAAGCCTTCGTTCAGGCCTTCGCGGACGAAATCGAGTTCGGTGCCGTCCAGGTAGGCCAGGCTTTTGGGGTCGATCAGCAGCTTGACGCCGTGGTTTTCAAACACCACGTCTTCTGGCGCCGCTTCATCGACGTATTCGAGCTGGTAGGCCAGGCCGGAGCAGCCGCTGGTCTTCACGCCCAGGCGAACGCCCAGCCCTTTGCCGCGTCGCTCCATATAGCGGCTCACGTGGCGGGCCGCTGCTTCGGTCAGGGTGATGGCCATGGCGTTCTCAGGCATTTGCGGCAGCGGCCACGCCGTGCTTGGCCTTGTAGTCGCTGACTGCGGCCTTGATGGCATCTTCGGCCAGGATGGAACAGTGAATCTTCACAGGTGGCAATGCCAGTTCCTGCGCGATTTCGCTGTTCTTGAGCGCCGCCGCTTCGTCCAGCGTCTTGCCCTTGACCCACTCGGTCACGAGCGACGACGAGGCAATGGCGGAGCCGCAACCGTAGGTCTTGAAGCGCGCGTCTTCAATCACGCCGGTGTCGGGGTTGACCTTGATCTGCAGCTTCATCACGTCGCCGCAGGCCGGGGCGCCAACCATGCCGGTACCCACCGATTCGTCGCCCTTGTCGAACGAGCCCACGTTGCGCGGGTTTTCGTAATGGTCGATTACTTTTTCTGAATAAGCCATGGTGTGCTCCTTGCAAAGTCCGGTTTCAGTGGGCAGCCCACTGGATGGTGCTGATGTCGATGCCGTCCTGGTACATCTCCCAGAGCGGGCTGAGTTCACGCAGGCGGGCCACGTTTTCGCGAATGGTGGAAATCGCGTAGTCGATCTCTTCTTCGGTGGTGAAGCGCCCAATCGTCATGCGCAGGCTGCTGTGTGCCAATTCGTCGCTGCGGCCCAAGGCGCGCAGCACATAGCTGGGTTCCAGGCTGGCCGAGGTGCAAGCCGAACCGGACGACACGGCCAGGCCCTTGATGCCCATGATGAGCGACTCGCCTTCAACGTAGTTGAAGCTGATGTTGAGATTTTGCGGCACGCGGTGTTCGAGGCTGCCGTTGATGAAGACCTGCTCGATGTCTTTCAGGCCATCCAGCAGGCGTTTTTGCAGGGCACGGGCCTTGGCGTTGACCTCGTCCATCTCCAGCTTGATGATGCGAAACGCCTCACCCATGCCCACGATTTGGTGCGTGGGCAAGGTGCCCGAGCGCATGCCGCGCTCATGCCCGCCGCCGTGAATTTGCGCTTCCAGGCGCACGCGCGGCTTGCGACGCACGTACAGCGCGCCCACGCCCTTGGGGCCATAGGTTTTGTGCGCCGTGAGGCTCATCAGGTCGATGGGCAAGGTCTTGACATCCATCGCGACCCGGCCTGTGGCCTGCGCGGCATCTACGTGCAAGAGCGAGCCGTTCGCGCGGCAGATGGCGCCGATGGAAGCGACGTCCTGAATCACGCCGATTTCGTTGTTCACGAACAGCACACTGACCAGAATCGTGTCGGGACGCAGCGCGGCCTTGAAGGCATCCAGATTGATGAGGCCGTCTTCCTGCACATCGAGATAGCTGACTTCAAAGCCCTGTCGCTCCAGCTCGCGCATGGTGTCCAGCGTGGCCTTGTGCTCCGTTTTCCAGGTAATGAGGTGCTTGCCCTTGCCTTTGTAGAACTGTGCCGCGCCCTTGAGGGCGAGGTTGGTGGATTCGGTGGCGCCGCTGGTCCAGACAATTTCACGCGGGTCGGCACCAATCAGGTCGGCTACCTGGTCGCGCGCGCGCTCAATCGCTTCTTCTGCTTCCCAGCCCCAGGCGTGGCTGCGGGAAGCGGCGTTGCCAAAATGCTCGCGCAGCCAGGGAATCATGGCGTCAACCACGCGCGGATCTACCGGGGTGGTGGCGCCGTAGTCAAGGTATATCGGGAAGTGCGGGGTCATTTCCATGGCTGGCTCGTTCAATGGGGCGGGCTGGCGGGTAGTTCGACGTGGCGAGCTTGCAGCAAAAAACTGGCGCGCGCCTTGCAACGCGCTGCCACCCATGCTGCAACAGGGTCTTCAGGATTTGGCGAAAACATTGCCCAAGGCAAATACCGAATTGGGTGCGTTCACGCGAATCGGCTTGATCACCGGCTGGGTAGAAATAGCGCGGCGCATCATGGGTTTGTCTTCAATCTGAAGGCCTTTGGCGAGTTGCTCATCGACCAATTTTTGCAAATTGACCGAAGCCAGAAAATCGACCATGCGCTGGTTCAGCGTGGCCCAGAGGTCGTGCGTCATGCAGCGGCCGGCTTCGCCCAGGCAATTTTCCTTGCCGCCGCATTGGGTGGCATCCATGGGCTCATCCACCGAGACGATGATGTCGGCCACGGTAATTTCGGCCGCACTGCGCGCCAGGGTGTAGCCGCCGCCAGGGCCGCGCGTCGATTCGACGAGCTCGTGGCGACGCAGCTTGCCAAACAGTTGCTCCAGATAAGAGAGCGAAATGCGCTGGCGCTGGCTGATCGCCGCCAGGGTGACTGGGCCATTGCCTTGGCGCAGGGCCAGATCAATCATCGCGGTGACCGCAAAACGGCCTTTGGTGGTAAGACGCATCGCAAGCTCCTTCAATAGCTGGAAATAAGCGCCGCCTGTCAAAAAATGGACAGCCGGCGGACCCAACACCCTCTTTCAACTACGTTGCTGGAGGGCAACAGCGGACAAAAATAAAGACCAACTGTTTTGTGTGAGTATAGCACAAAGTCAGATTAAATTTGTCGGATATAAAAACTCAATGGTCGCAACAAAGCCGCTATCGTCTGAATATCCATGCTAAGCAGCTGGAAATGGCACGATGTGGTCATCTCCGTGCGCGCCAAAGGCCATGTCTTTGAGCATGCTGAGTTGGTCGCGCACCCGCGCCGCTTGCTCGAATTCGAGGTTGCGTGCGTGTTCGAGCATCTGCTTTTCCAGACGTTTGATTTCGCGGGCTACTTCCTTCTCGCTCATGTCCTCGACACGGGCACGAGCCACCGCGCTTTGCGCCAGACGCTCGGCTTCCTTGCCGGATTTTTCGCTGTAGACGCCGTCAATCAGATCTCGCACCTGCTTGACGATGCTGCGCGGCGTGATGCCACGCTCCAGGTTGTGCGCCACCTGCTTCTCGCGCCGGCGCTGGGTTTCGCCCATGGCGCGCGCCATGGAATCGGTCACCCGATCGGCATACAAGATGGCCGTTCCCGCCACATTGCGCGCCGCGCGACCTATCGTCTGAATAAGGCTGCGCTCCGAGCGCAAAAAACCTTCCTTGTCCGCGTCCAGAATGGCGACCAGCGACACCTCCGGAATGTCCAGGCCCTCGCGCAGCAGGTTGATGCCGACCAGCACGTCAAACGCGCCCAGGCGCAGGTCGCGGATGATTTCCACCCGCTCGACCGTGTCCACGTCCGAGTGCAGGTAGCGCACCTTCACGCCGTTGTCGCTGAGGTAATCGGTCAGTTGCTCGGCCATGCGCTTGGTCAGCGTGGTGATGAGCACCCGCTCATTCTTCTGCACGCGGATATGAATTTCCTGCAGCACATCGTCCACCTGGTTCGTGGCGGGCCGGACCTGCACCTCGGGGTCCACCAGGCCGGTGGGGCGCACCAACTGCTCGACCACCTGGCCCGCGTGCTGCTTTTCGTAGTCTGCCGGCGTGGCCGAAACGAAAATCGCCTGGCGCATGCGGCGCTCGAATTCCTCAAACTTCAGTGGCCGGTTGTCGAGCGCGCTGGGCAGGCGAAAGCCATACTCCACCAGCGTCGTCTTGCGGGAGCGGTCCCCGTTGTACATGGCGTTGAGCTGGCCCATCATCTGGTGGCTCTCGTCCAGAAACATCAGCGCGTCCTTGGGCATGTAGTCGGTGAGCGTGCTGGGTGGGTCGCCCGGCTTGGAACCCGAAAGATGGCGCGAGTAGTTCTCGATGCCTTTGCAATGCCCGACTTCGCTCAGCATCTCCAGATCAAAGCGGGTGCGCTGCTCCAGCCGCTGCGCTTCTACCAGCTTGCCGTCGCCCACGAACTCCTTCAGGCGTTCCGACAGCTCGAACTTGATCGCCTCCACCGCCGCCAGCACCTGATCGCGCGGCGTCACGTAGTGGCTGCTGGGGTAGACCGTGAAGCGCGGAATGTTCTGGCGCACGCGGCCGGTGAGCGGGTCGAAAAGCTGCAGGCTCTCGACTTCATCGTCAAACAGCTCAATGCGAATCGCCAGCTCAGAATGCTCAGCCGGAAACACGTCGATGGTGTCGCCGCGCACGCGAAACGTGCCGCGTGAAAAATCGGTGTCGTTGCGCTGGTACTGCATGCGCACCAACTGGGCAATGGCGTCCCGCTGGCCGAGTTTGTCGCCGGCTCGAAGCGTCATCACCATGCGGTGGTAGCTTTCGGGGTTGCCGATGCCGTAAATGGCCGAGACGGTGGCGACGATGATGACGTCGCGTCGCTCCAGGATGCTCTTGGTGCACGAGAGCCGCATTTGCTCGATGTGCTCGTTGATGGCGCTGTCCTTCTCGATGAACAAATCGCGCTGCGGCACGTAGGCCTCGGGCTGGTAGTAGTCGTAGTAGCTGACGAAGTACTCCACCGCGTTGTGCGGGAAGAACTCTCGAAACTCCGAATACAGCTGCGCCGCCAGCGTCTTGTTGGGTGCAAACACAATGGCCGGTCGCCCCATGCGGGCAATCACGTTGGCCATGGTGAAGGTTTTGCCCGAGCCCGTTACGCCCAGCAGGGTCTGGAACACTTCGCCGTCGCGCAGGCCTTCCACCAGCTTGTCGATGGCTTCGGGCTGGTCGCCCGCCGGCGGATACGGCTGGTACAGCTCGAACGGCGAACCAGGGAAGCGCAAAAATTGGCCCGTGGCGGGTTCAGAAGTGACTTCGTGCATAGGGTAAACGGTGTAGCGCAGGCCGAAGGGAGGGCAAGAGGTTCTAAAATTCGGGTTTGCCCGAAAAATCAAGCGCAGGTCAAGCGTAGCCGAGACGCTTAGCTGAGGCCGGGCCACCAAATTTCCACCCTTTGAGGACTTTTCATGTCTCTGTTTTCCGCTGTCGAAATGGCGCCCCGCGACCCGATTCTGGGCCTCAACGAACAATTCAACGCCGATGCCAACCCCAAAAAGGTCAACTTGGGCGTGGGCGTGTATTTCGACGACAACGGCAAACTTCCGCTCCTGCAATGCGTGCAAGCGGCCGAGCAGAAGATGATGGCCAAGCCCACGGCGCGCGGCTATTTGCCCATCGACGGCATCGCGCTCTACGACGCCGCCGTGAAAGCGCTGGTGTTTGGTGCCGACAGCGAGCCTGTGACAAGCGGCCGCGTCGCCACGGTCCAGGCCATTGGCGGCACTGGCGGCTTGAAGATTGGCGCCGACTTCCTCAAAAAGCTCAGCCCCAACGCCAAAGTCCTCATCTCCGACCCCAGCTGGGAAAACCACCGCGCGCTGTTCACCAACGCCGGCTTTGAAGTCGGCACTTACGCCTACTACGACGCGGAAAAACGCGGCGTCAACTTCGACGGCATGCTGGAGAGCCTGAAGGCCGCCGCACCCGGCACCATCGTCGTGCTGCACGCCTGCTGCCACAACCCCACGGGCTACGACATCACCGCCGCGCAGTGGGACCAGGTCATCGAAGTGCTCGAGGCCGGCAAACTCACCCCCTTCCTCGACATGGCCTACCAGGGCTTTGGCCACGGCATCCAGGAGGACGGCGCGGTGATCGGCAAGTTCGTGGCCTCGGGCATGAACTTCTTTGTCTCCACCTCGTTCTCCAAGAGCTTCAGCCTGTACGGCGAACGCGTCGGCGGCCTCTCGGTGCTGTGCCAGGACAAGGAAGAAGCTGGCCGGGTACTCAGCCAGCTGAAAATCGTCATCCGAACCAACTACAGCAACCCGCCCACACACGGCGGCGCCGTGGTGGCCGCCGTGCTGGGCGACCCCGAACTGCGCGCCCAGTGGGAAAAGGAGCTGGGCGAAATGCGCGTACGCATCAAGGCCATGCGCCAGAAGCTGGTCGATGGCCTGAAGGCTGCGGGCGTGAAGCAGGACATGTCCTTCATCACCAGCCAGATCGGCATGTTCAGCTACTCGGGCCTCTCCAAAGACCAGATGGTCCGCCTGCGCAGCGAGTTCGGCGTCTACGGCACGGACACCGGCCGCATGTGTGTGGCCGCGCTCAACAGCAAGAACATCGACTACGTGTGCGAGTCGATTGCCAAGGTGGTGTAGTGCCTTCCGGCGTGCACAGCGCCGCAGGATTTACCAGCCGCCTACGGGCGGCTTTTTGTTGTGATGACCGACTGCCCTGGTGCCGCAGGCATGGTTGCTGGCTGGGTTGGGGGCGTAGCTTTTTGATTCGTTCGCGCCTTGTGGCACAGGGCGGGTGCCGTGTCTCGCCCCGGCGGGCGAGGTACTTTTTCTTTGCGTCGCCAGAGAAAAGTACCCAAAAGAAAGGCGACCCTGCTATCCGTGTCCCTGCGCTTCGCTTCGGGCAGCCTGCGGTGCTCACGCGCGGGACGTGCCGCAGAACTCACTACGCGCTGCGCGCTGCGTTCAAACAACCGCGGCAAGTCAGATTGTAAAAGTTGGGGGTGTCCTGCGGCACCCCCAACCGCCCCGCGCGCTGCGCTCCTCGGCACGGACACAAGGGCTTTGGAAACCGAAAAACAAAAACCAAACATCCACACGGGCCATCGCTGCGCTCGGCCCGGTGTTGGCACCTTCCCCGGCCGGGGGAAGGCTGGAATGGGGCGCCCACCGGGGGCCGAGCGCAGCGATGGCCCGTGTGGTTCCCAAAGCCCTTGTGGATGCGCCTGCGTCGGGGTGTTTGCGGGGTGGCATGAGCGCAGGTGCGCTCATGCTTCGTTAACTGACTCGCCGCGGTTGTCCGAACGGAGTTGCGCAGCAGCGAAGTGAGTTCGGCGGCGCACCCCGCAAATGCCCCGACGCAGGTTGCCCCTTCGCGCAGCGAAGGGGTCGCAGACAGCAGGGAGAGCCTTTTTTGGTGACTTTTTTTGGCCAAAAAAAGTTACTGCGCTGCCGGGCGCATAC